>LOBW01000062.1 GCA_001516585.1 Thermocladium sp. ECH_B | reverse complement strand
CTTCCCATCTCTTGAAGTTCTCTTCCCATTTCTTGTCGTTCTCTATCCATCTTTTCTCGTTCATTTCCCATTTCTTGTCGTTTTCTTCCCATCTCTTGAAGTTCTCTTCCCATTTCTTGTCGTTCTCTATCCATCTTTTCTCGTTCATTTCCCATTTCTTGTCGTTTTCTTCCCATCTTTTCTCGTTCATTTCCCATTTCTTGTCGTTTTCTTCCCATTTCTTGTCGTTGTCCTCCAGCCTCTTCTCCTCCACATCCACTAATTTATTGAAATCCTCCCTGAGTCTCTTCAGCTCGTTGAGGATGGAATCAAGCCCCAGCAATCCTGCTACTGCCATCCTAAAGGTCTCATCCTCCCTAAGCAGCTTTATGAATTCATCCCTGAGAGAGGCAGACACAATATATCGCCTTTAATTATATATTTAAATCTTCCCCGACGTCGTTGCCGTGGCCTTGATAAAACTAACGACAAACCTCGCACTTTAGGGCGAGGAGGAGGTCAGTAAGCCATGGATTTAATATGGAGGGTTGCAATGGGAGCCCATGAAATCAAATGGTTTCTCCATTAGAAATCTTTCCACAATTTTCGCGGATGCCCGACCCCTTCCCCGCCTTGAGGGCTCCCGAGGGATTACCTTATGGGCGCCGCTCGATTATGGCTCACAATGAAGGAGAGCGGTTTCTTAGCCGAAATTAACGTTAATCTTCCGGAGGACGTTCAGTGTCCCGCTCAGGTCGGGGATGCCCCAAGGGGCAACGAGCCGCCACCTCTGAGTCTTAGACTTTTTTACCGGAGACGTCCATTAGGGCAGGGGTAGTTTGCGGTTTTCTCCATCGTTAAGTTCATCGATTGTGGGTCGCAATATTTATATATGCGTTACCAATTATTGGACACGCATGCAAAGAAACAAAATCGTATCGGCAATGCGACTCCTCAATACAATACAGCAATTCAGTTTGAGAACTGGGAGGGATCCATATACCCGTGAGCTTCTTGCCTTGTTGGGGTCGTGGGGGTATGGGGAGGGCGTTCTCCGCTTCGTGGAGGAGATGGGGCTCGTGGAGAGGTATAGGGGTAATTGCAGCGCAGGCACTAGGAGGAAGTGCCTCTTCAATAGGTTGACGGAGAAGGGGTTGGAATACATGACTCACGCGGGGGTAATGATGAATCTATTGGCTCCAAGGAATCGGGAAGCATTGCCCCACTAACCGGAAGCGCATTTACCCGTGGCATGGCTCTCTGGAGGCCCATCTTTTCCCAACCCCATTAGGGAGGGGCAGTTTACGATAGTGGATGTATGATGCCTCCTTGGGGTTAGTCATTAATCCATATAGCTTGCCGCCGATCCCGACCCGAGGGGGCGAGGTCTTCGATCTTATGTAGGCGGTGAGCATTTATTTCCACGGTTTGCTCCCTTTCCCGTGTATATACTCTCGACCTCCTCCAACAGCGGGAAAACGGTGATAGTTACGGCGATCGTTCATGCCCTATCCAAGAGGGCTAGGGTATCCCCCTTCAAGGCCCAGAACATGTCCCTCAATAGTTACCCTGCGGTGGATGGTGGGGAGGTCGCGGTGGCTCAAGCGATGCAGGCCTACGCGGCTGGGGTGGAGCCCGTGACCGCCATGAATCCCATACTGCTGAAGCCGCTTAGCGATGATAGGAGCGAGGTAATAGTTAGGGGCCGCCCCTTTTCCATTAATGGCTTCAGGGAGTACTCCTCCTCAATCCTGGATAAGTGGCGCATAGTGAGGGAGGCAATTGATGAGTTGAGGAGTGGGTTCGATCTAATTGTTGGGGAGGGGGCGGGGTCCGCCTTTGAGCCTAATATAAGGGACGTAACTAACTTCAGGGCGGCTGAGTACTTGGGCGGGGACGTGTATGTGGTGCTGGACATAGATAGGGGCGGCGCATTTACCTCGGCCCTGGGCCTCATGGAGTCCATACCGCCGCGTTGGCGAAGGCTCGTGAAGGGCTTCATCATAAATAGGTTCAGGGGGGATGAGTCCCTCCTCGAGGGCGCCGTTAAGTGGTTAATGGAGAGGACGGGCAAGAGGGTGGTGGGGGTCATTCCCTGGATGGATATGAGTCGCCTCTGGCCTGAGGACTCGGAGTCAATGATGGGCTTCGGGTCGGGGCCCCTCGACGTGGCGGTGATCGCTTATCCATGGATATCCAACTTCAATGAGTTTCAAGCATTAACGCTGGAGCCGGATGTAAGCGTTAGATTCGTGAGGAGCGGGGCATTGGGTGAACCTGATCTAGTTGTGCTTCCCGGGTCGAGGAATGTGCCTGCATCGCTTGAGTGGTTGAGGAGGACCGGACTCGAGTCGAGGCTGCGGCGACTCATTGGTTCCACCCCTATTCTGGGCGTCTGCGGCGGTTTTCAATTGATGGCGAGCAAGATAAGTGACCCCCATGGAGTGGAGGGGGGCTCCCCGGGTCACTATAGGGGCCTGGGGCTGGGCGACTTCGAGGTGGCGTATGGATTGGATAAGGTGGTGAGCAGAAGCGTTGCTCGACTTCTTCATCCAGAGGAATTGGTATTCACTGGGTACGAGATACATAGGGGCCATGTGACTTACGGCTCCTCGTCCCCCGCCTCGATAATACTGGAGAGGAATGGCGTGTCGGCGATGGTCATGGATGGGATTTGGGACGAGGAGCTTGGAGTAATGGGCACGCACCTGCATGGGGCGCTGGGGGACCCGGGGTTTAGGGAGTTGATCCTCAATGAGGCGAGGAGGCGCCGGGGGCTCCCGTCCCGTCGATCCCAGGGGGGATTAATCGATGCCTTGCTGGCGGGCGTGAAGACAATAAGTGAGGCCGTGTGGAGTCGCCTAGATATTCCCCATCCAACATGATGAAAGCGGCGAGAAGCCTCATTGGGCTGGAATGATCGGCGCCTCATGGGTTCGCCGTTTGTCCGGAGCTGGTTCTTTGGCCAATGCTTAAAATTATGGATTCCCCGCTTTGTTTTATGGATTTGCTCGGCTTGATTTTCGTGGCCGTCTTCCTCGCTTCTTTGGGGATTGGCAGGGCGATTCCACGCCTCTCCTCGGCGTTTGGCAGGGCGATGTTGCCCATAGTGATCGTCCTGGTCTTCACGATAAGCATGTGGGGTGGAAATACCGTTAAGACCATTCAAAGCATTGGCTTCCTCCTCTACTCATCCCTGGCCTACGCCTTCTCCACAATGTTCCTGGGCTACGCGTTGGGCCTATTCCTCGATGGCGGAGGCGGCCCAAGGAGCGGAGCTAGGCGGGGAGGCCCATCTGGGTTAAGCATAATTTTCCCCCTGGATCTGGTCGCGGGATGGGCCGTGGGGCTATTGGTGGAGTTGCCGCGCCCCGCCCTGCTGATAACGGGGGAGCTCTATGTGTTGGCCGGCGTGGTTGGGTTGAGCCTGGGCAATGAGTTGGGGAGGGGGGTCTTGGCGGCGGGGCTTAATGGGGTTAAGGCAGTGGCCTACGCGGCGATCGGCTCGGTTCTGGCGGGCCTCCTCCTGTCCCCGCTTCTGCGCGTCTCCCTTAAGGTGTCCCTCGCCATTGCGCTTGGCTTTGGGTGGTATACCTTTGATGGTCCAACCGTGGCCGCGTATGCCGGTCCTTACCTGGGCGTCCTGGCCTTCCTGGCCAACTTCTTTCGGGAACAATTGACCTTCATCTTGGTGCCCTTCCTCTCGGGGAGCCCAGCCGCGCTCATAAGCATGGGGGGCGCCACCACGATGGATGACACGCTTCCCCTATACGCATCGATACTGGGGAGGCAGCACTCCATCACGGCCATGGTTAATGGCTTGCTCCTCACCCTCCTGGTGCCCGTTATTGTCCCCTTAATTCTATCCCTATGATGAGCCGGGGGCTTGGGCGAGCCGCCTCAAGGCGGGGTCAGCAACCTAATTATCCCCTCGCCCGCATCATCCACGTATGGTTGGGTTTTTGCCGGTTTGAGGATCATTGGGCAAAACGCAATAAATATATCCCCCTCAACTCGATTCGCTCCCATGGTTATGCCCCTCCGCGGTTATTGCTTAAATGGGTCCAGGGTGGAGAGAAGTGGCTAATGATGTCGGTTTATCCCTGCTGGTCATAGGGATCGGCTTGGTCATCATAGCCACGCTAGCCTTTGGTTCCATCGCCATCCTGGTTCTGGGGATTTCCATAGCTGCGTCCGGCCTAGTTGCAACGTGGGGAACCGGCGATAGCGACTTGTTGATGAGGCTCTCCCAATCATCTTGGATCGATATATCCATGCTGCTCGAGGGGCTGGGGATAGCGTCTCAAGCCATATACTTGCCCAGCAGGTACACCGAGGCGGGGGAGCCCGTTGCATTGATTCCCATGAGCGGAGCGAGGGGTCGCTTGCCTAAGCTGCCCCGCGGCATAACGGTTAGGTACGGGGATAGGCCCCAGGACTCTGGACTGGTATTGATTACCCTGGGCACCGCCGCCGTCAAGTCGTGTAGGGATCGAGGCGCATTGAAGGAGGACCCGGAATCCGCCCTACAGGATTGCCTAATTAGCTTTCTGTCCTTAGTTAAGTCCGCCCGCCTCTCCATGGGCGTTGGAACCATTAATTTATCGTTGACTCCCCTTCGGGATTTTCAACCCTACGAGGAGAACTCCGCGGTCGCCGCCGTGCTGGGCTCCCCCCTCGCATCCATTTCCGCCGCGATCTTGGCGGAGGCCCTTGACCGCCCCCTCGCAATTGCCGGGGAAAGCATCAGGGGCAGGGATAGGCTCATCACGTTGAGGGAGGTGGAGATCGATGTGGCTTAGGGATGCATTAATCATTCAATTATTATCTTACGGATTCGCGTACGCCATGTTTGCCCACCTAGGCGTAAACGACCTGGGCATATACGTTGTGTCGTTCACGTTGATATACATAACCACGATGCTCCTCGCGGAGCCGCTGCCGCCACGCCTTGCTCGCATTAATTTGATAATCACCGCGATACTATTATCCATATCCGCGCTATTCATAGCTAGGCGCATAATCGTGTTAATGGGGGGAGGCGCATAGCGATGCGGAGCATATACATGGCCGCGGCTCTCCTGCTAGCCATGCTGATCGCGATGTACTTGCCCCATTTATTCGGGGGCGAAGGCACCAATGCAATTAATCCAGTTCTCATCAACTCATCGTTCTTATCCCCCTCGCTCCTATCATCATCGGCCGCCGGACTCAATGGACTCAATGTTCCCCTCGCCCTGCAATTCGTGGGGGGCCTCAATAAGTCGCTAACCGGATTACGGAACTTGAGGACTGAGCTGGACAATTTAAATGAGACCCTTGCCCTGATTCGATCGTACTACAGCAATGCGTTGAGCATGGAGACCATCAATTACAGCGAGGCCAGGCTCTGGGCGAGNCGGGGCCTGGATTTAGTTCCAACGGCTTATGGGACATGGCTCAATGCCTCCCGCGAATTGGCGAAGTACGACCCATCCCTCAGCAATGTGATTAATGCAATTAACGAGAGTTTATCGCAGCAGCTAAGCGCAGTGAATCAAACATTGATGGAAATATTGAGAAATAAGCCCGCCTCGATAGCCCCCTACTCCCCCTCCCTGCTCCAAGTGAATGCCCCGCGGCTAGTTAAGTGGGGCGACCCAATCGTGATTAATGGATCGTTGAGCGGACCACCCCATAGGCCGCTCACGATAATCATCGGGAACACGACGATGGGAATCGCGACGGGCGCGAATGGATCGTTCAGTTCGGTTATTAGCACCGATTCCCTGGCGCCCGGCAACTACTCCCTCCTCCTCTATGCCCCGCCATACATGGGCAACGCCCCAACCAGCGCCGAGGTGAATGTAACCGTAGTCGGGGAACCCGTGCACCTAGCGATAAGCGCCGGAACCGCGGTGGCGGGCTCCACGCTGAGCATAAGGGGAACCATAACCCCCTGGATCCCCGGCAACTCCACGCTGTTGGTGTCAATTGATGGGATCAATGAAACGATGACCATCAACTCCCCCACAATAGATGCGGCGATTCCAATCCCAGTAACCGTGGGAACCGGGCGCCACGTCCTCACCGTCACATTATTGCCGCGGCTACCCATGGCGAGCGCCTCCAGCAGCGTCGTCATAACCATCCTTAACCCGCTTCAATTATCGCTTCCGCCAATTATAACCGCGGGAGTCGCTGCCCTAGCGCTTCTGGGATCGAGGAGGAGGCCGGCCACGGGCGGCGGGGGAGCGGGGGCGAGCGAGGTCGAGGCCCGCATATTATCGGCTACAATGGGGAGAACCCTGGGGGAGGGGGCCCGCCAAGTCGTTCACGCATTGGCCGAGGCCATATATGCGGTGGGCAATGAGGTCGGCCACAAATTAATGCCCAACCAAACGCTGAGGGAGTACTTCGCTCAAGTGGGTCCCAAGATGGATCCGGATAGGAGGGATGCCCTGTGGAGGCTGATCACGTTAACGGAGCCAGTGCTCTACTTCACGCATGAGCCTCGGGAGGAGGAGTTGATCGAGGCGAGGGAATTGCTGCGGAGGGTGATCCACAGTTGAGGCTCCTCCTTGTCTTCACGGCAGCGATCACCATCATGGCGGTGATGTCTGGTCTACTGCTCGCCCCATCCAGCACGCCTTATGGCCCCCATAACCCATCCTGGAACGGCTACTCGACGGCATCATCGATGTGCCTGAAACCCGTGTACTCCTTGCCGAGCGGGGGAGTGAATACCTTATTCGTTATTCCGGCGATGGGCGTATCGAGGGCTGAGGCAACGTACCTAGCCGGATTCGTCAAGGGAGGCGGTAGACTGGTCATATTGAGCAACGGTTACCCGGCCAGCAATGAGTTGCTGTCATACATGGGCATAAACGCGAGCTTCACAAATGCCACGATCATTGACCCGGCGTTCAACGCCATGAATCAATACCTCCCCATCGCCGTTATGCTCAATAATCCGGTGATCGCCGCGAACGCCTCATTCATTGCATTGAATAACGCGACGGCGCTCAGGATCAACTCCAGCTTCATACCCATGGCAGTGACAAGCCCATCCAGCAATTCAAGCCTTGGCCCCGGCCCGCTTCCCGTCGCCGCCGGGCTTCCATATGGGAAAGGATACGTAATATTGATATCTAGTCCGGCGATCTTCATGAACTCCATGATAGGCGAGTACGGCAATGCGAGGCTCCTCAAGTCCCTATGCATCGGATCCACCGCCTTCCTCGCCGCCAACTTGCCGAGCCGCTCGCCGCCCCACCTAGTTAGGGTAGCGGTTTACGGCCTCTGGAGCCTCCTATCCGCGTTCCCCATCAATTACTTGGCGTCGCTTGCCCCATTGATCATTGCGATACTGTTAAATTGGGTTAAATCCAACCGATCCACGTGAAGAATTGGAGCAACGATATCAATGCCGTTTGGGGATCCATATCCAAGGTATTTCTGGGCGGCGACGAATTGATACAGAGCCTCCTCGCGACGTTTCTGGCCGGCGGACATGCCTTGCTGATCGGGCCCGTTGGGTCCGGCAAGACTACCCTAGCCAAGGCGCTTGCCCATGCAGTGGGCGGCACATATAAGAGGGTGCAGGTGACCAACGAGACGCTTCCCTCCGACATAATTGGGTTCTCCGTGTATTTGAGGGACGGCGACACTCGAGTGGTGAAGGGCCCCATATTCAGCAACATAGTTTTGCTGGACGAGTTGAATAGGGCCCCTCCTCGAACGCTCTCCGCGCTGCTCGAGGCAATGCAGGAGAGGCAGGTAACGATTGATGGGGCCCCCCTCCAGCTCCCGGATCCACACATAGTCGTTGCCACAATGAATGTGGCTGAGGTCGAGTTGGGCTTCACTTCCCAATTGCCCGTGGCCGTGCTGGATAGATTCACGTCCAGCATTAGGGTTAATTACGTTGCCGAGGAAACGGAGAGACTGGTGTTGAGGAGCATCGATGAGATAGATAATGAGTTGGCCAAGCCCAATCCCGCGATCAGGATCGAGGACTCGGGGAAATTAATTGAGGCAGTTAAGGGGGTCTACGTCAGCGATGACTTGGTCAGGTACATTTTCGATATAGTTAGGCTTCTGCGTGGCGATGCTCGCCTAATGATTAAGCTGAGCACCAGGGCGCCCATAAGCATCTATAAATTGGCCAGGGCATTCGCATTCCTGGGGGGGAGGAATTACGCGATACCGGACGACGTTAAGGCAGCGGCGCGGCTGGCGTTGCCCCATAGATTGATCATTAGGCCCGAGTATGGGGAGGCCGTGGATCCAATCAATATGGTGGAGGATGCCCTAAATCAAGTTAAGGTTCCGGTGCTGGTTCAGTGAATTCGACGCGCCTCCTCGCGTTGATTCGGAAGGTTTTGCCGGCCATCTATATAGCCCTAAATATCGGGCACCCCATTGCCTACGCCTACTCGGCCGCATTAATAGTCCTCGAGCTGCTTTCCTGGAGGGGAAGGGACGCCGCGCTGGCCATGCTTCACATGGGCGCGTTGATCCTCTCCCCCTGGCCCATAAACCTGGCCCTCTCCATAATTCTCGTGCCGGTGCTCGACGCATCGATTAAGTCATGCAGTTTAGGCCCATGGTGGACCTACGCCGCTCCATTAATGGCCTCATCAATATTATCCCTGGCCCTCCTGGGCCCCGGCCCAGCCCTCTCCCTCCTCGTCATCATCATCTACGTCACGGCCACGGCATTCCTGACCTGGGCCAGATTCATGACGCTCCACATAACCCTCAGTACCCCCGGGGAAGTAAGGGCGGTGGCCGGCGAGTGGAGGAGTTACTCATTATCATTATCCTCAGTCCCCAAGTCATCGCTGCGCGTCCTCATTGAGCCGCCTCCGGAGATCAGGCTGGAGAGAAACACTGCCTCGCTTGGGGGTGACACGATTAGGGCGAGGCTCCTCTACTCCCTGGGCGGCGTCAAGACGCCCCTCATTAGGCTAAGGCTCATCGACGAGAGGCGATTGATAAGCGCGGCGAGGATCGTTAGGCACCCGCCGATAATCGTCAAGTCGAGGACGCAGCAAGCAATTGAGTGGGGGCGGGAATTATTGTCCACGGCATCGGCCGGAGGCGCTGGGGACATCATGGAGGTGAGGGAATTCGTTCCGGGCGACCCGGTTAGGAGGATTCACTGGAAGAAGAGCCTTAAGCTGGATAAGTACGTGATCAAGCTCATGGAGAGCGAGTCGAGCTTCACGCTGGCGGTGCTGGCGTACGCATCAAGCGAGGTGATTGCGGATAAGCTGGGCGCCGCCGCTGCCCTACTGTTGGCGCATGCATTGAAGAGGGGAGGCGCGGAGCTCGTCATAATCGATAGGAACTTGGCAGTCAAGCGATTAATTGATCCGAGTTATGAGGAGGCGGTGAATGAGGTGATGAAGTCGATAAGCGTCCTCGGCGTGAGGACCATGAATTGGATCGATAATGCCGGCGTCCTGAGGAGATTGCTTCCTCGGCGTCCCCCCATTGAGAATGGATCCAGGGTGGTGCTGATTGGGGAGGATGTATGGGTCAGGGCAATGTGCTCGAGCAATTATAAATGCATAAAGATACGCTAATGCTTGACCCCCTCCCCATCCTTAAGGGCGAGCCCCTCAATCTTTTGTGAACCACGAAATTGCTCGCCTCAGCATGGGCGGAACTTGGTTCACGGCGCTTCTGGGAAGGGGTTTCACCAATAGTAGAAGCAATATGAGGGCTGCCCCGGCGATCAATTGGGGAAGGGGCCAATCAAGGTACTTAACGTAGATAATTGCGCCAATCATGGGGAGCAGCGTCGATGTGGCGAGCGTGAACCACATGCGGGGGCTCCACGGCCTATTGTTCAGCCAATAAAGGATGGCGGTGGCCAGGAACCCAACGTATGAGGCAAAGACGGCGGCGTAAAGATCCATGCCCCTCGCCATTATGAATAAGGCGATGGAAATCGATACCCCGACGGCGGCACGCTGAACTGCGCTCCACCCCCTCCCCATAACCCAGTAATACGTCATGTACACGACGTCTAGGGCGGTTAGGGGGGATAGGCCGAAGAGGAGGGCGGCGTATGGGATGGCGGCGGCATAATCGCCATTGAGGACGTGGATCATGGGAAGCAGCGGAAGCGCGGCTATGGCGGCAATGGATAGGAGCCCGGCCACCGCGATGGCGGCCATGGAGTACTCCATGGCGATTCCGCCTACATCTCCGTCCAGCGCCTTCGAGTGGGCTGCCGTGGATCCGAAGACATTGCCCACCGCTTGGCTGAAGTAAACCACGGCCCCAACCATTACCGTGGATATGCCGAAGAGGGCCGAGTATTGGGGCCCTAGATACACATACACGAGATAGCTCAATACGTTGGATCCAATCCCATTTAGGTAAGTAGCTAGCCAGAACTGGAAGCCGCTGTTCAGGAACCGCCTTATTCCACGCCTCAACACGATTAATCCCAACTTGATGCCCGGAATCAGCCTCACATTATACGAAAAATAGGACAGCGTCGTCGCCGCATTAAATAGCGAGGCAATGGCTATTGCATACACATTGTGCATGATTATTATCAATGCGATTTCCGATAACCTATAGGCGAGGCTCTCCAGCGTCAATCCCTTTCCCTGCGTCGCGGTTCTCCGGGTCAACCACAAGTAGAACCCCATTGAGTTGGCGATAGCGTTTAATAGGTTTGAGGATATAAGTATATACAAGATCGGCATAAGCGAATCCGGTATCTTCTGTGCCTCCAGGAGGGGTATGGCCGCCAACAATGCGATGCCGTTTGCCATCGCTATGGCGAGCGAGAGGGCGGTCATGGCTGAGTAGTATGGGGTGATATCGAGGCCCTTGGCGTGCGACTCTGCCCCCTCCCTCGCTATGGCATTATCGATGCCAAGCGATGGGAAGAATAGCCCCACTATGCCCGTGAAGGCAAAGATGGCATTATAGTACCCGTATTGGATGATTGGCACGAACCTGGTTAGCACGATCACGTAGATCACGGCGAAGCCATAATTCACCAGCGTGTTGGCGTAGTTAAAGAGTATCCCCATCATTGCCGTCTCGTTAGGCTTCGCCCTCATTCGATCCACAATCGAATGAACCCTTTTAAAGCATTAATGATTGCCAATGAACTACCCAGCCCTCACGTGGCTTCCCGCTTCCTTGCCTGTAGCGTCTGGCCACGGGTGGAGGACGGATCACGGGCACTACGGGCCGTTCCCTCCCCGATCTCTTGAGCGCGTTCGGGAAAGGGTTGTGGTCGCGGTCTGCGACCCAGTAGTTGGCAGGGGAATGGTCCGCCGAGGTTGAGTCCTCCTTCGCGTGTCCGCACGTGGCACAGGCCTTGGAGGCATATGAGGGTTCGACGAGGACCAGATCTTTGCCGTACTT
>LOBW01000061.1 GCA_001516585.1 Thermocladium sp. ECH_B | reverse complement strand
GGATGGATAATAATGTTTATATCCATGTAGCCATAGTAATAGTAGTATGCGAATAGGGATTAGCGAGGATCTATCGAAGTTGGGGATCCAATTGGGAATCGCTGTTGCAGTGGATATAATTAACGATAAGCCCATCGATTTGAGCCAGGAATGGAATAAGGCGATAGAGGAAGCTAAGAAAAACACCATAAGCACCTTACTAAGTGATCCCATTATTCGTGCGTATAGGGACTTTTACTGGAAGTACCTAAAGATAGATCCAACAAAGCAGAGACCATCACAGGAGGCGCTGATACGGAGGTTATTAAATGGGGGACGGGTGCCAACCATAAATCCAGCGGTGGATATAGGCAACATAATCAGCATTAAGTATAAGGTGCCCATTGGACTGTATGATATTGATAAGATAAGGGCCAAGAAGCTTACGCTTAGGTATGCTGCCGAGGGGGAAGTATTCATACCAATAGGCTCCCCAAGGAAAAAACTAAGCAGTAATCAAATCGTGCTCGCGGCCAGCGACGGCACTATACTTCACGTGTATCCCTACAGGGACTCTGAGCTAACCATGGTTGATCAAGCCACTAGGAATATATTGATAATAAGCGCAGGCGTGCCTGGGATAAGTGGAGAAATACTGAGATCGGCGGCGACGGAGACGGGGATACTTTACGAGAAGTACTTGATGGGGCGATTACTTAAGGTAGACTTAATAAATGGAGACCGGGAAATAGATGTCTGACCGTTTGTCACCTTCATTTTACCTTCATTTAATTGAGTGTAGGGACTTGGGCCTCAGCCACCTGCCAAGCCTTATGATGGGCGGGTCCCCGTCGAGCCCAACGGCACGGGGCTCCCATCTCCGCCATCCCACCCTTTTGGGCAGAGCCCACATCGGCGTGGGAGTTCATCAATAAAAGCAAGAATATAAAGACATTTCTGCTAACATGAAAAAGATTTAGGTCCCTCCCCTTGCCCTAAAGGGGCGAGGCTCGCCGATCGTTTCAACAGAGATATTTAGTTATGTTTTTGGGTTCATGGTTTTTAGGGTTCATGATGGTATTGGGAACTTCCTCTGCCTAAGCGTTATGGTGGTCCACCTATCATATGTGGATTCATGGAAGGAATACTTGCCTCCCTCCCTCCCAATTCCGCTTGCCTTTATTCCGCCGAATGGCACATGCGACTCCTCCAGGAACGTGACGTCATTTATGTGGAACATGCCTGACTCCACGGCCTCCGCTATGCTCATTGCCCTATTTATGTTGCTGGTCAACACTGCACCCGACAAACCGTACTCCGTATCATTCGCGACCTCCACGGCCTCATCATCGTTCTCAACCATTATTATGGGCCTAATCGGGCCAAACACCTCCTCTCGCAGGACCTTTGCATTCCTATCCACTCCTGTCAGTATGGTGGGTTCAAAGTAGTTGCCGTTTACCTTGCCCCCGGTCTCCACCTTAGCTCCCCGCTTCACTGCATCATTAAGGAACTCCACCATGGAATTAACTTGGGACTTATTTATGAGGGGACCAAAGTCGATGTTCTTATCAACGCGAGGATCGCCTACTCTAAGTCTCTTAGTGTATTCTATGAATCTCGGAACGAATTTGTCGTAAATCCCCTTATGAACTATTATTCGCTTAGAGGCCGTACATATCTGTCCCTGATGGAAGAAGGCCGCAAACACGGCCAATCGAGCCGCATAGTCTGGATCCGCGTCATCAAGCACTATCAGGGGGTCAGAACCCCCAAGCTCCAGGGTAACAGTCTTTAATCCGCGGCCCGCCTTCTCTGCTATTTGCTTTCCGGTTCCAGTTTCTCCGGTGAAGGTGATGTGGGAAACCTTCTTATTGGTCACTATCTCATCGCCGACAACGCCTCCGGATCCGAACACGACGTTAAGCACGCCCTTTGGAAGACCGGCCTTACTTGCCATTTCAGCTATCTTATAACCAGTTATTGGAGTATCGCTGGCGGTTTTCAATACAACAGTGTTCCCTATTGCCAGGGCATGAATTACCTTCTTCATCGATATGGATAATGGGTAATTCCATGGAGTAATGATGCCCACTATTCCCTTCGGTTTCTTGAATACCATGGATATTGTGGCCTCACTATCGGAATTCAGGACCTCGCCCTCATAATGACGAGCCAACTCCGCGGCGTTACGTATGAGTCTCTCGGTGAAAACGACCTCACCCCATGCCTTCTTATAAATGCCGCCGCCCTCCACTATTAATGTATTGATTAAGTCCTCCTCCATGGACCTCGCCACTTCATATATTTTATATATGTAGTCGGACCTCTTGATCGGCGTTAACTTGGACCATTGCTTGCCGGCTTCATATGCCGCATCTATGGCTGCCTTAGCATCCTCCCGAGTTCCACTGGGAACTAACGCTATGACAGAGCCATCTATTGGAGTGGTTTTCTGACTATACTCACCGTTGCTTGGTTCCCGAAATTCGCCGTTTATGTAATGCCTTAGCTTTACTTGTTGCATAATTGTCGAATAATTGGCATATTAATAAGCATTACCTTATATATTTAACAGCAAACGTAAAAGAAGCAACTAGTATCTCCGGTCCTAGCGGTGAATCCCGACGCTAATTTAATGATGCTTAACGAACGAATGCGAACAGCCTAAACTCAGTCATAGCCCTTGTTCCGTGGATTTGTTGTCCTAGTTATTGAGGATCTTCATTATTGTCATTATTTTACCGGCCAATTCGCTATCCATCTTGCTAACCAATTGCGTTGAGTTGCTTCCAAGTTCCCTCAATGTTTCCCCTAACTCCCAGGGAAACACTATCCACATAGTCGTTTCACCGCCATAATAATCCGGCTTAAATTTCGACCATGGCTTCACGAGAAGCGTGGCCGTTTTTACTTGCATGGGCTTCATGTTTTTAATGTACTCCACAGCAGTGATTAACGTATTGCCGCTATCAGCTATATCATCTATCACCAACACCTTCTTTCCCTCCACGGCAACGGTCAATGGTTGGGTTATCCTAGGTTCATCCCCCTGCTCGCCAATTCCCTTATAGAACTTCACCTCCATTGATGATATGGAGTCCACGCCAAGGAAGTCCCCGATCAATCGAGCNGCCACGACGCCGCCCCTCATTATGCCAACGACGATGTCGGGCTTGAATCTATCCCTCCCCATCTCCTCCACTATATGCAATAGATAAGTAGTGACGTCGTTCCACGTGACTACCTTAAGCTCTACCATTATGACCTCTTTAGCCAACTAAATATAAAGTTTTCTTTTATAGTGAACCTCAATTATTTAAAGAAGAACATGTCTATACCAAAGCCTGCCTCCTCTCGCGATAAAGAGACTTACCATTTTATCGCGCATCCAAGCCCTGACCAGTTCCATTTATTATCGTATTGATCACTCTATACTTATCGTCCAGCACAACGACATCGGCAATGCATCCAGGCCTTAGACAACCCATCCTCATTAATCCAATGGAGCGGGCCGCCATGTCTGTAGCCATGCTTATCGCAACATTAGGAGACAAGCCAAGGCTGATCATGTTGCGCACGGCTTGATCGATAGTTAATGAACTGCCCGCTAAAGTTCCGTCGGGAAGCGATGCGCGACCATTAGAGACAATTACATGAAGATCGCCCAGGACGTATTCCCCANCGCCGAGACCGGCTGCAGCCATTGCATCCGTAACTAGAACCACCCTCTGCCACCCTGCGTATTTAAGGACGAATAAAATGATTTCCGGCCTTAAATGAATGAAATCCGTTATTAGCTCTAGGTATACATTGGCGTTATCCATCAACGCCATCGCTGCGCCGGGTTCCCTATGATGAATGCCCCTCATTGCATTAAATAAGTGTGTGGCCCTAGTGGCCCCCAGTGCTATGGCTCGCATAGTTGTCTCATAATCGGCATCCGTGTGACCTATGCTGACTATAGCACCATGCAGGGATGCGCGCTGTATCAATTCATATGCCCCCTTTACCTCTGGCGCCAAGTGAATTATCAGGGGGGGATTGTCGAGGAGCCCCATATACTGATCAAGCTCCTCCAGACTTGGCGCGCGTATTGCATTAATGCTCTGGGCTCCCCGCTTCTCTGGATTTATATAGGGCCCCTCAAGCCCTATCCCGAGCGCCTTAGCTCCCTCAATGCTTCTCCGCGCGCTTGATAATAACTTAAGTATCCTGAGTATATTGGCGTGAGGTGAGGAGACGAGAGTTGGCACGAATGAAGTGACCCCGAACCTGGTTAATCCAGTCGATAAATTGTTCAGTTCTCTCGCAGTGGTTAAACTAGTTATATCTATGCCGCAGCAGCCATGTATGTGGGTATCCACGTAACCCGGCGCAACAATTAATCCCCTGAGATCAATATCGAAGCCGCTGTTGGATTCGCTTATTTCCTCCACGACCCCATTCCTGATAATAACTGAAACATCGTGGAGGACTTGGTGTGGAGTGTAGAGAGTACTCGCCTTCAGGGTCTTAATTGCCATGAATTAAGGAATCGGGGTCCCTATTAATTATTGGCCTATATATTGAATGGTTCTAAGCTAAATTAAGACTAAGCGTAAATTACCCCGCTCTTACGGACGGGGTCTCCAGTTAATCTGATCATTTAGGGATAGCATTCGCTAAAAAGGTTTATATAATTACCACTTCTTTCCTTAATCTATGTCATTGTCCTTAGGCAGCCTTGAATTGGCTGGGGATGTGGTTGATGAACTTAAATCCAAGTTACTTGACGTGATAATAGTGGGCGGGGGGCCGGCTGGCCTTAATGCTGCGCTTTATGCTGCCAGGTACAAGTTATCTGTTGCAGTGATAAGCGAGGATATTGGGGGNCAAGTTGGGAAAGCCGGCTGGGTGGAGAATTACTTGGGTTATGAGCGGATAATGGGGCCCGATCTAGTAAGCAAGTTCGAACAGCACGTGAAGAGTTATGGAGTACCGTTCTTGCTGGACTCGGTTGCATCTGTGAGGAGGGATGGTGATATATTCATAGTGACCACTGCCTCCGGCGATGAATTTAGGAGCAGGACAGTTATATTAGCGGTTGGGGAGAGGAGGAGGAAGCTAAATGTTAAGGGCGAGAAGGAGTTCGACGGCAAAGGCGTCTCTTACTGCGCACCATGTGATGCCCCCCTCTTCAGGGATAAGGTGGTGGCAGTTGTAGGTGGAGGCGATGCGGCGGCCAGTGCCGCTCTTCTTCTAACTGAGTACGCTAAGAAGGTTTACATGATTCACAGAAGAGACAAGCTCAGGGCGGAGCCAACGTATCAAGATATGCTAATGAAGAACAAGAAAATAGAGATACTTTGGAACACCATCGTGAAGGAGTTGAGGGGAGACAAGTTGCTGAGATCGGCCGTTCTTCAGAGAGTAGATACTGGACAGGAATATAGTCTCTCAATTGATGGCATATTCGTGGAAATAGGGGCGGAGCCCCCCGTGGAGTTATTTAGGGGAATCGGGTTGAAGACCGACGAGAGGGGGTACCTAGTGGTCAATAACCTAATGGAGACCAGCGAGCCAGGCATATATGCTGCTGGGGATGCGGTTAATATAACTCCCCTTGACTTCAGGCAAATAACTGTGGCCGCGGGGCAAGGGGCATTAGCAGCATACTCAGCCTATAATTATATACTTAAGAGGTTTGGGCAGGCTAGGCAATGATTAGAATAGTGAAGAACCCCGAGGAGGCGGAGGTTAAATTCAATTGCACTCTCTGCGGTGAGTGCTGTTTAAATACTCAAATGGAGCTGTTAATAGATGATATAGAGAGGATAGTAGCCCTCGGACACAAGCTTGAGGACTTCGCAGAGAGGGGAGGCGATGGCATATGGAGGCTTAGAAATATTGATGGGCACTGCGTCTTCTATGATCCGGAAACAAGGAAGTGCAGCATATATGTGAATAGACCAATCGGGTGCAGGCTTTACCCCCTCAACTATGATGATTATGATGGGGCCATCATAGATAAGTCATGTCCTGCCTGGATCACTGTTCCCCCATCCGAGAAAAAGAGGCTAGCGACGATTCTCCGGAGATTCGTGGAGGAGTCGCAGAAGACAGATGATGGAGTCAAGCTTCTCCGCATCACGGGAAAAGTATAGGGCATGATACTTAGCAGTATTAATAGAAGAAAGCAGTACCTTAGATAATATCCATAAAATCAGGAATTCCAACGCTGAACATGCAAGTAAAGACACGCCCCATCCACGTGGATAGCGGCGCCATTTCCGTGATTATTGTGACTTATGGTCTATCACTTGGATCCGCCGCATTACTTTCCGGCTTAAACCTAATCAGGACCCTACTCACTACGCTTCTAGTTGCAATTAACTTGCTTAGCTTGGTTAGGGTTCACCTGAGACTAGTATCTAAGCCTAAACCCATGGATTACGCGCTATTCGTGGTTAATGTGGTTCCATACACATACTTACTATTCCCAACTCCACGGCCTTGGCTCCTCCTCTCACTGATTCCCCTACTAATATTCGTTATAGAGGCACTGAGGGGAAAGGGAAGGGGAGCAGTAGCTAATATTGCGGGCACTGCTCTTCTCTCATCAACATACTTGCCTTGGCTCGCCATGATGGGCATCACGCCGAGTTTAACGATAATCTATACAGCAATAATATGGGTGGGCTATCATGTATTTTCCGCAATTTACGTGGAGGGGAAACTACCGTTCAGAGCAATTAAGCCATGGTTCTCCTCGCTTTGGTGGTTAACGCTGACCTCGTTCTTAGCGTACCTAACCATGAGCAGCAAGCTTTACCTAGCCATGATGGAGCCAACCGCGAGGGCTGTAATTGCACTAAGGGAAGGAAAAATCAATCGAAATGGTTTGAGGGAAAACATGAGGAGAATAGGAATAATGTCTCTTATTGAATCGATAATTATGGCGGTAATGCTGCTGCTCCTCATTAAGTACTAAATTTTGATTAAACTAACGACAAATCTCGCCCTTCAGGGCGGGGAGGAGGTCAGTAAACTTCTAGGCCTTAATGCGTGAGGAGCCCTTTGGGAGCCTGCTTACTATTAATGGAGGCTGCTCGCCTTTTCCTCATGATGCTCCCATGATGCATCAATGCTAGCTTAAAAATCCGGGAGAAGTAATCAATGTGATCAATCCGGGTTCCTACTCCATTGTGGCAGGATATCTATGCTTTACTTGGTTATTGACAATGCTATATGCTTCCGCGTATATGAAGGCCAGTATCATCCAAAGCAGGAATATCTCCACATATGTTGAGCTCATTTTTGTCAATGCGGCGAGGAGCGAGTAGATGGTTATTCCGGATGCGATTATCGACATGGTTATCCATTTATTCACTCGCCTCCCTATTCCTATTCTAGCTAGGGCAAAGTTAGATACTAAATGCACCACAAGGCCGGCCATTGTAGATAATGCACCCAGTACCAGAAATGCATGCAGTGGACCATGAAATATGTTTGTGAGCATCACTGATATGCCTAACGTGATTCCAGAGACCAGTATAACCGAGAATATTGGGTTGCCCTTATTATTTAGTTGGGAGAATATACTTGGAAGATAGCCATCCACCGACATCGCATATATCGTTCGTGACGCCGCTATAGAGAAGGCAAGCGTGCCTAATACTCCATCGCTTAGCATGGCGAATATTATTATTGGATCCAAGTAATCCCCAATATACTTTCTCAACACATAAAGTACTGGAGATGGGGTTGAGATTACTTGGTTTATGTTATCGTGGAATAAAACCATNCCTGCATTGGCGAATGCATATACATCAAATGCCGCCAATATGCCGCCTGTCAGAATCACGGCTATTACCGCCCTCGGTATTGTTGACTTAGGATTCTTTGCTTCGCCGGATAATGGAGTGATGGCNCCGTACCCAGTTGGTATTGCAGCTGCGTATATGACGGCTAGGCCTAGATTCGAGAGCGATACCCCGCCCATGAATGGGTTGCTTAGCTTAAAGTGAACTAGGTACATTAGGGTAAAGCCGACGAGAAGGAGAACCGCGATTTCCACTGAGCCGGCTATTATTGCGTACTTGGTTGATGGCTTTATTCCGCTGATTGCGAGAAAAGCCGTTATTAATAGAACCACTATCATTGTTATCGTGGGGTCCCAATTAAATAGCCATGAGGAGAGGTAACTAACGCCGAAGGCATAGGAGACCCCATATAGTATTGAGTAGAATAAGTATAGGAAGCCGGTCTCTATTCCAACCCTGTGACTTAATAATAGATGAGCATACTTATAGTATCCACCGGTCTTTGTTATTTGCCTTGACAACTCATAAACCACTATTCCATTGAGGAGGACAAGGAGAGTGCCGAGAAGCGCAGCAATTGGGGCCAGGAGCCCCACGTAAATTATCATTGCGGTTCCATACGTCAATATGCTGAGGAATGGGGATTGGCCTCCTATTGAGGCGAAATATATGTCAGTAAACGATAGCTGCCGCCTCAACGACTTCTTCTCACTGTAACTCCTTCTCACTGACCCAGTCATACTTAATGACTACTGACCACCATAATGATAGTGGCTTTAAAAATTTATCTTTTGTAAAGAAAACCAGCCATGCCCTGTGCTCCTTCATAATATTACTTTGAAAGGAGAACCCAACAAAGCGTAGCAGAAAAATGGCCTCAAAAATGTAGCCCAGATCCATTGGGAGCTCACAATTATTGAGGGACAGTTACGAATGCTTTACTACATTTAATAATCATTATATAGCTGGTGGTTTGAGTTGACCTACCTCCTGCCTTAACGGCTCCCCGAGGCCTTGGGGGTTACCCTAATGGGCGCCGGTTGCCGGCCTTCGCGGATGCCCCGGCATTGCGGGAGAGAGCCCCCCCCTTCCTCCATCCTCTGAGAATTGACCGGGGAGGACATCCTAAAGGAAATAGTGCTCTTATTTTTTTAAAAAAACTTTACCTCGCCCTAAAGGGCGGGGTTTACCATTCGTTTTTCATGGTTCTCGTCTCTCGCCATGAATTGTGAAGTGGGCGATTAGTTGTATTTTGTAAAGATAGATGGCTCTCTCGGATTTTATCTTAACGGGTTAAGGGGGCGAAAGTCTTCTTCCGCCGGGGAGGGGATGGATGGCCCCCTAGAAATGTTTAAATGGTGGCGTTTCCGTGGAGGGTGAGGGCGTTAAAAGCCCAGAGGGCAGGGCGGGAGCCGCCCGCAGCGCCCGTGATCCGCCCACTACCCGTAACGATGGGCAAGGCAGGGCAAGGAAGCGGAAAGCCCCATTAGGGCGGGGTAGTTCACAGACAAAGTATTTTTACCAGGTCTATTAAATATAGTTTATGGAATTCAAGGAACTCGATAAAACCGGTATAAAGATACCTGTAATAGGCTTGGGTACGTGGGGCATAGGAGGAGGTTTCTGGATACCTGACTGCTCTAATATGGATTCCATGGTGAAGCTACTGAGGGAAGCAATAAACATGGGTTACACAATGATAGATACGGCTGAAATGTATGGAGGCGGGTGCTCCGAGAGAATAATTGGGGAGGCAATAAAGGGATTTCCACGAAATGACCTCTTCATAATAAGCAAGGTATGGCCAACCCATGCAAGGCATGATGATGTATTGAAATCAGCTAAAGCAAGCATGGAGAGGCTGGGAACATATATTGATCTGTATATGATTCACTGGCCCGCGAGGGATGTACAGATTAGGGAAACAATGCAAGCCATGGAGGAACTAGTGGATGAAGGCGTTATTCGGCACATTGGTGTAAGTAACTTCGATGTGGTTGAGCTAGAGGAGGCGCGGCGATCCTTAACCAAGTACGGGATAGTGGCCGACGAGGTAAGGTATAACTTACTGGATAGGGATGCAGAGAGGGATTTACTGCCCTACGCGGAGAGGGAGGGAATAACGATCATAGCGTACAGCCCTCTAGGAACTGGGGCAATACTAAGACCCGGAAGCAAGGAATATAAGCTATTAGAGGAAGTGGGAAGCAAGTATGGGAAAACACCTGCACAGGTTCTACTTAATTGGGTAATACGTAAACCCAATATAGTGGCCATACCTAAGGCAGCAAGGCTGGAGCACATGAGGGAAAACATGGGGGCAATCGGATGGAAACTCGATGATGACGACGTAAAGAAACTGGACTCCCTCTACACTATTGAGGGACAATCTAGGCCCTGAATCTGTCTCCTAGCAAGATCCTTAATATAAGTAATGATTTATAAATCGCTCGCCGAGTCTCCTCTCTCCGTAATTCACCTACGAGTCTAGATAATGAGACCGGCCCTACATCGCTATTAATTATCTGAAGAGCGGCTCTGAGCCTTGCTGTATCAATGCCATTTATGAGACCTATAAATTCGTATATATTCTCCAATTCATTACCCTTCATGGATGTCAATAGTGCAATTACCTTATCCCAATCAATTTCATTAATCACGCTCAATAACTTGCTGAGGGACCCAATCATGTTAAGGCTGGACCCAATCAGTCGCCGTAACTCCTCATCGCTGAGAAGGGATTGCATAGAATCGAGGACTCCCAGCTCATCCAGCCTCTCAAGTATATTTATTGCCTTAGCCACAGCGTCTTGCTGCATAGTAATAAGGCGGGGCATCCTCCTAAAAAAGGCATTTATTAATATAGGAGCAACGCTATTAAAAAGGCGGGGACCTCGCTATTCATGTATAGATTAAGCAGTGATTTCCTTAGGGGATTAATGGCCATACCCTTTGCAATAGCTATACCAAGAGAAGCACCGGCATCAATTGAAGTAGCTAGGACTATTGCTGAGGATTTCGGATTGTGGCCATTAATTGCGGTGGGCGATGTGGTCACCATGAATATCGGGAAGTACTGGAGAGAGCCTGATATATCCATAATTGATGGTAAGACCCAGAGGAGGATCATCAGTGAGAGTTCCAGTGATGCGGAGATCATTATCGATAATCCACCCGCTACCCTAATGGATTCTGCATTTGAGGCCATAAGGAGCGCGGTGAGGATCGCGATGGGGGGAGGCAGAGCAACTATACTGGTGAGGGGCGAGGAGGACCTACTAGCTATACCGGCCGTTTTGGTGTCCCCGCCCAGGAGCGCCGTGGTTTATGGCCTTTACACCGGTTACTTAGTACTTATTCCAGTGACCCAGCAATATAAGTTGCTTATGTTAAAATTATTGACATTAATGCAAAGGATAAAAGCATAATGGGAAGTTTAAGATGCCCAATAATTGGTCCCCCTTCCTTGAGCATATCATTGCTTTACCATTNTTAGGNTTTATGGGTTTTAGCGCCTCGGCCGGGATTTGAACCCGGGTTTCGGGCTCGACAGGCCCGCATCCTAGACCAGGCTGAACGACCGAGGCTCGAATGAAGACCTTGGCAACCGTTATTTTAAGTTTTTCCCTATAGCCTTCGATTAACCTTCCCATTCAGCGAGTGAACCTTTTATTTAGCGAGGATGAATTGCATCACTA
>LOBW01000060.1 GCA_001516585.1 Thermocladium sp. ECH_B | reverse complement strand
CGAGGGCTAGTTGCCTCAACTCCGTGAGGGTCAAGCCCCTACCATCCTCATGGTAGAAGTATGTGTCTGCCCATCGTAGGGTGTTGTAGGCCTCACAAGCCAACTCCAATTGGGCCTTTAACGCCCTCAACGCTCGTCGATCGGTGTATGCTCTAAACCTAAACCCCACGATGGGCATTAACATTGTTCCTCGTTAGCTCATATATAAATATATGGGGCCATCCCCTTAACCCCCGTTAAGACAAATATCCTCCTTCCCAGATAGCATCTACACTTTATGCATTAGGCAAAAATGGTTAAAGATTGATTGTGATTAGCAACTGTATGTAGTCAACTTTCCTCGTAATACATGGATCTATCGGAAACATGGACATCATATCGAGAAGCATGTAGTTTTTTAACTATGAACTCAAAGGCAGCCATGGGCTTTGTATGTTCCCCACAGGTATATACATCAACAGTGGCGTATCCGTGCTCGGGCCATGTATGTATAGATATATGGCTCTCCGCAACTATTGCAACAGCGGATACGCCACCGCTTGATCCGAATTTATGGTAAAAAGCAGATATTACCGTTGCATTAGCTACTTCGGCAGCCTCCTTTACCAGTTGAAGTAGAAAAACCTCATCGCTTAGCAATGATTCATCGCAACCATATAAATTACCATATATATGTATGCCGTACACCGCGGCCGCATTCTTTTCTCCCGTCGACGTTTGGATATATGTTGTGGCTGTCATTTCTCCCCAATTATCAGGGATTTTTGAGAAACGTGATCAAGAAGTGTTTAAAAGCTTTATCCTAAAAAATCCATCTCCTTATATAGGATTCCCCAGCCTTATATTGCATTCCCTGATTCCTAGCATTATTATTGATAATAAAGCGGGATGAGCGGTGATGGGGGTGCTGGAATTTGCTTAATTAAATTTAGTGATGCCCACTAGTTTAAATAAGCTGGACAATGCTTAGCTAGTGCTTAAATGCATTAAGTGTGGATATGAGACTTCCGGCGATGAATATAGATGTCCACGTTGTGGATTACCGCTTATGGTCGTGAAGGAGGGGCTTAAGTATAGGATAAGGAAGGGAGCTAGCGGCGTATGGAGGTATAGCGATATGCTTCCGCGAATTAATGGGGATTTCTTCTCATTAGGGGAGGGGTACACGCCTATACGTCGCATGGGTAAATCCTTGCTTAAGCTGGAGGATAGAAATCCAAGTGGATCCTATATGGATAGAGGAACGGCTGTCTGGATAAGCATCAAAAAACCGCGGGAAGTATTTCTAAAGATGAGTGGGGATTTCTCGAGATCGATTTCCCTATATGCTACCAAGATGAGAAGTAAGGTTGTGGTTTCCGTGGGTAAATCGGATGATGCAAGCGATATAGAGTTCTATGCAAGGCTGGGCTGTGATCTATGTATAGAATGCGTTAAAGAACCAACTGTGCGATATGGTGATCCCTACATGATTGAGGGATTCAAAACCATTGCCATGGAGGTAATGGAGCAATTAGGCGACGTGAGGGGGTTAGTCGTTCCGGTGGAAAGCGGCATATTGCTCTTCTCTATTTGGCTCGGATTTAAGGAATTATTGAGCATTGGCGCAATAAGCGAGGTGCCCGCAATGATTGGTGCAAGAATAATGGAAAATGGAGAAACAAGGGCGGAGAACCCCATCATCGAGTTCTTAGCATCACAGGAAGTGATGTTTATGGATGTGGATCCACAAGATGCATTAAGCGCAACAATTCAATTAACTAAAGCCGGGATTTATCCAAGACCTATATCTGCTGCAGCGTATGTGGCTGCATCCAAAATTGAAAATAACTATGTCGCTATTCTTACGGGTTCCCCCCTCATTATGAGGAAACACGTCGGTGGCGGTTCATTAACTAGCTTGCAGAGGGAACTACTTGAAGTGGTTGAGTCCATGGGAAGAGCGACGGCATATCAAGTATGGAGACAATTAGGTGGGTCTGCATCCCTTCAAGGCATTTATAGGGCCTTGAATAGTTTAGCCGCTAGGGGATTATTATTGAGGACCGTGAGTGTTAGAGGAAAAAGACGAGTGATTTATTTCTCTGTGAATAGGGATTAACCGCGTCACTCCCCGTTAGCTCCCTTGCTGGTTACCCCGTATTTTTTCTTCCATTCCTCAAATATGGCGCGTTCCTCCGGCGTTAATTGTCTCTCTATTCTGAACCATTTATCCTTATGCTTAGCCTCCTCTGGTGCTTCGCTTGATTTCCAGATGCAATTAACTGGGCATACTGGTATGCATGAAAAATCATCGACACACCAATCCCAGATCAATCTTGCCTTTCCATTCTCATCTAGTTCCCAAGCATTGGTTGGGCACACCGATACGCATGCGCCACATCCAATGCATATGTCCTGGTCATCTATCACCCTAATGTATTGAGATAATTCTTGCGGAGTCTTGGGTATTTCCTTCGCCATAATTATATCACTAAATCAGATGGAGATAACGTTTTTCATTGATACCTACCTTGGGCATTCATTATTTGTAGTAACATTACTGTNAACTATCCCCTGATGGGCGAGGCTTTCCCCTTAATCCCAACTTTATAAAATACCTGACTTCCCTTGGCACTAAAGGGGCGAGGCTTATCGTTCTTTCATCATCATTAATTAATGCCATGAGGCAAGTCCCTCTGATCTTTTTGGGAAAGAATGGAAGTTATGTTTGTTTTATCATTATATAGTTAATTATTTAAATAATAATGCAAATAAGGGTTATCTTAATGGATTATGTAGATAGGGTAATGATTCTGAACGGGATAAGGGCGTTGGGATTCTCCATAGTATGGCCATACATAGGCCTAATATTATATAGATTCCATACACCTCTATGGCTGATTGGCATCTATTACGTAGCGCAGGCCATTGTTGGAGCGATCGCTCAAGTGATTGGGGGAACATTAACCGATTACTTGGGGCGTGTTAAAACAATGAGCATTGGGATAATTGGTGGTGGATTCGCGCTTTTTGGCGCTTATTTATCAAGTAATTCCGTTATGTTAATGGGATTCCTCCTTTCACAATCAATGCTCACTTCCCTATATGCAGTGGCGAGTTCCACCCTAATAGGAGACATTAAGAGCGGCGTTGCGGATCTTGTTAAGGCGTATAGCAGGGTTAGGGTCGGGGCTAATGCCGGTTGGGCATTGGGTCCCTTCATAGGTGGATTGGCGATTCAATACATAGGCTATAAGTCGCTTTTCCTATTAACTGCAGTAATATCTCTAATAGCGATTCCTCTGGTAATGGGCATACAGGACATTAGGATACGTAATAGAATAACCTTAACAAATATTAATTCTGTGTTCGCTAAATTCCTCGCGCCAACTTTCCTATTATTCATGGTTATGGGATTGCTTGGATTCGCATTGACTATTTACTATAATGAAGTTCGAGGAATACCCACATCCAACATAGGTATAGNGTTCGGGTTGAATGGGTTGCTCGTCGTGATGCTTCAAGAGCGTATTGGTCGATATATATCAAGGCAATCCCCAGTTAAGTGGTTAATATATGGCTCCCTAATATATTATGCATCATATAGCGCCGTGGCCCTCATAGATAATTTCTATTGGGCCCTGGCCGATATTGTCGCGGTAACCATGGGCGAGATGATTGTGTCCCCTCTTGTGCAAGCACTAGCTATGAATATGGCGGAGGAGGACCGGCGAGGACAATACATGGGTCTCTTTAATCTAGCCACAAGCATGGGCAGAAGCATTGGATCCGTGCTAGCCAGCGAATCGATGCAATTCTACCTATATAAACCATTGATCTTATGGCAAATACTCTCATTTCCGGCAACGTTGGCGGCGGTTCTTTATTGGGCAGTATTGAAGCACAAGCCAATAAAGGCAACTGCTAAGCAATAATTTAAATGGCAAGAAATACGACGCTCGTGCCACGAGAGGAAGAGAGGATCAAGCAATTACTGCGGCATTATGGCATTAGGCCAAGTAGAAGACGTAGTCAAAACTTCATGATCAGCGATCATTACTTAAGCAAAATAGCCGGTCTAGCAAGAGGCGCCGAAGCCATTCTAGAGATAGGGACAGGGCTCGGCAGCTTAACTGATAAATTGATTAAAGTTACTGATAAGGTAATTACTTGTGATGTGGATCCCAGAATAGCGGCAATATACCCCGATATATCTAAGTCATGGACTAATGCGGACTTCATAATGTGCGACGGAGGATTGCCCCCCATTAGATCCATCGATTACATTGTATCTAACCTGCCTTACGGCGAATCAAGTAGACTCATATTAGGGCTATTGATTGGATTGAAATTCAATAAGGCAATACTTACCCTCCAGAAAGAAGTGGCGGAGCGATTAATCGCAGCGCCGGGGTCAGAAAACTACGGTAGATTAAGCATAATAGTTCAATGCCTTGCCGATGCCAAATTAATCGAAGAGGTGCCGCCCAATGCATTCTTTCCGAGACCTAAAGTATATTCCGCAATAATTCAACTAAGCAAGAAACCTCCCTGCACTGATGCATCTCTGTTGGAGAAGTTCACAGCTAAGGTATTTACTCAACCAAATAAAATGCTGAGGAAAGTAATTAATCAATTCTATGGTGAGGAAGCGGCTAGTTTAATTAATATTAATAAGAGGGTGTATCAATTATCGCCCATGGATGCGGCAAGCATTATAAATATGCTGAGGCCATACATTAAATGATCATCCACTAAGAGGGAGTGGATCTAGACCTTTAGGAAGGAGCTAAATCTATCTTAAGTCCATTTAGCGCGACAATTGATCTGGGGAATCTAGGAACTGCGCATGACATGAATCTATTCCAATAATCCATGCCATATCTATAGCTCACGTGAGTCAATGCTAATAAATTCACCCCCGCTTTCACCGCATCATTAACTGCATCGATGCATGTCGAGTGCCCCAACTTATGCACCTCATTCATGTCCATATCATCTAGATAAGTCGAGTCATGAATGAGAACGTCGGCGGATCTAGAAATTGCGATCACATTATCGCCGGGAGCCGTATCGCCAGTATAAACTACTTTTATATATGGATTACCAACGTTATCCACTACATCCTGGGGAGTGATTAACCTATTTCCAACCCTAACGCTCTCGCCCATGTGAAGCCGACGCCATAAATGAATGGGGACGCCTAATTCCTTGGCCTTCCTTGGATTAAATTTACCCACAGGCTTCTTAAATAATAAAGAATAGGCATTATCTAATAAGTTATGGTAGGCAGTTATATAGTGAATCTCAAATTTTTCACTGCCAATTATGACTCGTTCCTGGCTTGATTCATGAAGCTCAATCACGTTAAGAAAGGGCAAATCAGGTAACCAATCCCTTATCGGGGCTGGACCAATAATGGTTAACTGAGTCACCCTGTTAAGTAATTGCATTGTAGCAATTAATCCAAGTAATCCATTGAAATGATCCGCATGCAGATGGGAAATCAATATATGGGTTAATCTAAGCGGACTTACACCTACCTCTTGAAGCCGGAGTTGAACGCCCTCTCCAGCATCCATTAATATATTGAGCCCTTCATGAGTTACCAATATGCCTGGCAACGACCTCCACACGCTCGGTATGGCAGCTCCTGAACCCAGAAATGTTATAACTACCATTACGTGAACCCAGAGTTCGAGACACCTATAAATTTACTTTATTTATCGAAACACAGCGAAGCGATCCCTCATAATCCCTAGGAGACTTCAGTTAGTAGGGGGTGGTTTATGTTTTATTTGTACATAAAAAAACTCCCTGATCCCCTTCTCGCCGTGAATAATGGGGTTGTATAATTCATCTTTTAACACCAGAGACCCCGTCCATAAGGGCGGGGTAATTTACTTGACAACTAAGACCGGTCGTTTACAGTACCTAACTATTCTCTCGGATACTGATCCTAACAAGAACCTAGTTACTCCCTTTAGTCCCCTGGAACCCATTATTATAATATCCACGCCAAGCCTATCCGCGGCACTCATTATTTTATCGGCAGCATCGCCGCGCTCCAATATCGGTTCCGCCTCCACTCCCTCCATTGATGCCTTCTTCACCGATGAATCAAGAAGTTCCTTAGCGTTCTTAAGCAGTGAATCCATCATTTCAGGATACACCGGCGGGTAATTCATGGCTAAAATATATTTCTGTTCCTCTATTACATGAACCAAGTATAGTTTTGAACCAAAGCGTTTAGCCATATCTATCCCAATGCCGAGGGCCTTCTCCGATTGTGGAGAACCATCAATTGCAATCAATATTTTCTTAAACATAGCCTAATTACCATATGGAGATTTAAATATTTTTCATTCAAGACATAATTGAGAATAGTTTTCGGGAAAAACCTTACAAATAGACGGGTATCCCCATGGGAATCACATTAATTTGGACAAATATTAATGCCGGCATTTAAGCATATAGATAATTAGTGCCATTGAGTAATCGAGTACCTAAATAATAAACTTTATAAAACTTATAAATCAAGGATGGGCATGACTCATCTGGAATGGGGGACCCTTCCGGAATCAAAATGAGCGCCCTAATCACCGATAAAATAAGTGAGCGAGCGGTGAGTTCCTTAAAGGAGCACGGTTTCGCCGTCGATTATAGGCCCGGCATAAGTAAGGAGGAAATGATGAATATAATTGATAAGTATGATATATTGATAGTTAGGAGTAGAACCAAGGTTACCGCAGATGTAATAGATAGGGGAAAGCGATTAAGGATAATCGCAAGGGCTGGGGTTGGGCTGGATAATATAGATACTAATTATGCGGTTAATCGCGGGATAATAATAATCAATTCCCCAAAGGCAGCGACGTACTCCGCGGCCGAATTAGCAATTGGTCTAATGATTGGAGTGGCAAGGCGAATAAACTTGTTTAATTATGATTTAAAAAATGGAATGTGGAGTAAGGGATCCTATGAAGGAATGGAATTAAGGGGAAAAAGCCTAGGAATAATAGGCTTCGGCAGAATTGGGAGGGCAGTGGCCGGAGTAGGCAAAGCGTTGGGAATGAATGTTAATGCAACCGATGTAATAAATATCGAGAAGGAGGCTAATGAGCTTGGCGTCAAGCATATGGGACTCGAGGAGCTACTCATGAAGAGCGACGTGATTACCATACATGTATCGCTCACCAAAAACACGTTTCACTTGATTAACGATAAAGCGCTTAGTTTAATGAAAAATGATTCAATACTAGTAAACACCAGCAGAGGAGAGGTTATAGATACCAAGGCATTGATGAATTACCTCGATAAATTATGGGGAGTTGGACTAGATGTATTAGAACATGAACCGCCCCGAGAAGATTGGGAAAACGAGTTAGTGAAGCACCCAAAGGTGCTAGTGACGCCACATATAGGCGCCGAGACCAGGGAGGCGCAGGAACGCATGGTGGACGAATTAATTGGAAACATATTGGAAGCAACTAGGCAGGTGATCCAATGAAGTACCTAACTCCAGGGCCAGTGCAGCTTCCAATTGATGTGCTTAAGGCGATCTCGGCCCAACCAATGTTCCATAGAACCGATGAATTCAGGGAACTATTCAAAACAGTCACGGGTAAATTACTGGAGGTAAGCAATGCCAAGAACGTGGCGGTGATCCCAGGAACGGGCACAACGGCCGTGGATGCCATGGTATATAGTTTCCTGGATCCAGGCGATAAGGTGCTTGCATTAATAACAGGCGAGTTCTCCGAGAGGCTTGCGGAATCCGCGGAAACAAGGGGGGCACACATTATGAAAATTGAGGGACCATTAGGCGGCGTCCCAGATCTAAATAATATAAGAGAAGTCATTGAGGAGGAGAAGCCTAAAGCAATTCTAGCCGTGCACAATGAGACAAGCACTGGAGTTGCCAATAGGTTACTAAATGAAGTTGCCGACTTAGCCCATAAAAACAATGCCATGATTCTAATCGACAGCGTATCCGGAATGCCGGCTGAGCCCATTGATGCATCCAGATTCGATGTAGTGGCCACCGCTAGCCACAAGGCTCTAATGGCGCCTCCGGGGGCAGCAATAGTGTTTTTTAATGATGCTAAGATGGGTAGTGCGCCGAGGCCTCCCGCGATTGATGTAGCTAAATTCGTTAAGAGCATGGGCAAGCTCGAAACGCCTTACACGCCTCCAATCCCGATAATGTATGCATTAAACGTGTCGCTGGATATCATACTGGATATGGGGCTGGAGAAGTATGTTGGGATCCACATGGAGAAAATGAATTATCTATATAATGAATTAATCGGGATTGGCTTCAGGGAGGTTCCTCAGCCCTTCTTCAGAAGCAATACTGTCGCTGCACTTTACTCACCCATAGAGCCACAGATAATAATCAAAAAGCTAAGGGAAACTGGGTACACCATATCTGGAGGCATGTGGAAAATACGGGATAAATCCATCAGAATTGGAGTTATGGGGGATGTAGCATTAAGTGACTTGAAGATCGTTGCTGATGCCCTAAGAAAAATAATTCAACAAAATAAATGAATTACTCCATTCCCTGTGGATAGGGCATCCCCGCCTCACGGCTATTGATTTCCTGCTCCCCAGGAATTACTACGCACTCCCCCAAAGCGAAGGGAGCGCATAGGAGGGGTTTCCCGTACAAGGTCTCGGGGTATAAACGGCTTTAGGTTTTCAGGGTAATTACTTCTCAAGTTAGCGATTTTCAGGATCATTGATGCATAATGTATCGACGATGCGATACCTTTAAAATAGTGGTGAGTTTTCTATGCCATAATGGCTAAAAGAATTAGTAATTATGAGGATATAAGTAATGCGGAGGCATTGGCTATACTTAGATCCATTATCGCTAATTATGGACCATCGCCCAAGTTGGATGCCGTATTGGAGTACCTAAGCAAGTTTTCTAAGGTATCGAACGAGGATGCCAAGAATATGATTAAGGAATTGGAGGAGAAATTTGGAATAACTAAGATAACTGCAATTCAGTTAGTTAATATCCTGCCGAAGAGCATTGATGAGATTAAATCAATAATAAGCAGCGAGAAGGGGGAGTTCAAGAATGAGGAGCTGCAGGAGATGCTAAATATATTGCAGAAGCACTCCAGCAATCAAGGTTGATTCATCCATGGATAAGAGGGAAGAATATGCGTATGTATTGGATGTAGTTCCCCCAGAGCAAATACTAGCCAAGGAACCCGCAATAGCCAGGCGGGGCTTTCCGCGTAATGAGGTATATTTACAAGTTATCGGCGATGAGTATTTCACATTAATGGAAGTCACATTAAAGCCTCAAGTAATGGCCGAGGTGGGCGAGCGGATATATATAGGATCAGGCACGAGGGATAAGGTAAATAAGATAGTGAAGCGATTAAAGTATGATGAGTTAACGCATGAGGCCAAGGCCAATTTGGAGGATATCATTCAAAAAATAGTTATGGAGAAGGAGTCGAAGTTCATAGAGTTCTTCAATACGGCTGGGCCATTAACGCTCAAGCTTCACTCGCTTGAATTGTTGAAGGGCATAGGTAAGAAAACCCTTTGGCAGCTTCTGGAGGAGCGGCGCAGAAAGAAGTTCAGCAATTATCAAGATATACGGGATCGGGTTGGCATAGATCCCGTTAAGTTAATAGTGGAGAGGATCTTAAAGGAATTGCGGGAAGAGGATAAGTACTTCTTATTTACCGCCGCTCCCCCCGAGTAGGCCTTAGAAATACCACTACTTCCTCCACGTTAAATAACCTCTTTGCTGTCCTTATTAGCTCCACGTCATCACTCAATAGACCCGTCCTACCTTTTTTGACTGACTTTATCGCTGCCAGTATTGATAAGTCGGCCTTACTGAGGCGTGTATTGTGTGAAGCCGATTGCATGTGTTTTATGTCCTCATCATTTACGTCAATTACTTTAATGCGTAATTGATCCAGCATGGCTATGGATTCATCCCTTAATTCATTGACGACCATATTGGTGGTAACTNATTCCGACGCAAGTGAGGCTAATATCAATGGATTCCTCACGTGGAAGAAGCCGCTTGCGTCGATTACTAGAACATCGAAAGGCGACGCTGCATTCTCTCGTATAGATTGAATGCCCTTGTCCTTACTATCCTTATCTTTCTGTGCCATGGCTTGATCGCCGCCTCAACTGCCTCGCCGAAATTCTCTCCATCGCATAATATATATGCTTTTTCCGTGCTAACTATCCTAATCATTGAATCAAATGGGTGAACCACTTTATATACCCCAATTGAGAATGGGGCCAATGGAATTATTAATTTGGCATCAACTCGTGGATCCAGTAGGGGGCCGCCTGCAGCGAATGAGTAAGCCGTTGATCCCGTTGATGTAGATACTATTATGCCATCCATGCGTCCCCGCAGTATTTCTAAGTTATCCTCCAACACAGTGACCGTTAATAATCTACCCATGTTAACATTTCTCATAACTACCTCATTTAGGGCAAAGCATGACTTACCCCCGCCTAAATCAGCGCTTAATGCTTTACGTTCCTCAATGATATAATTACCTGAAGCCACGTTTTCAAGAGCGGAAGCGGCTTCATCAAGTAATACATCGCTGAGAAAATTAACCCGGCCGGCCCCGATGTGGATTATGGGTAAATCCATGTCCGGATAATCATGTATGAACCTCAGCAATGTGCCATCGCCGCCTATCACTAGAGCCATATCTGGAGAGCCGCGGAGCGGTGAAATGCCTAACTCCACTTCATGTTGTCTAATGGCCGCTAATTCGATCTTATTTATCTTTGAAATGATTCCTATGAGTCGGGAAACATCATGCAATGTATTTACATAGACGGCTAATTTCATGGATAGGTAAGGCACGCTAATTATTTAAATTATGCCACGGGAGTTGGGGCAAGCATTAAAGCAATGAAGGCGAGGCGCGCTCTTCAACATGTAATTAGGAGAGCAATTTCCGTAATAATCATATTGATATTATTGATTATTTCAATTATTGAGAGAGGCGAGGCGGCCCTCATCTTGTCATTAATTGTTGGCTTAACAATTATTTACGTAATTACCCAAGATTATAGATCATACCTTGAGTCGCTTTTTCCATTAGTGATATATATGATAATTTACGCGTTGTTGAGTGGAGTCATCAATTCTTTTCAATTTTCAATAGCAATTCAATTATCCATAATATTCTCCATATATATGGCCTACATCCTAATAAAAGCCTCCATAAATACCAAGGCTAGGCGAGGCAAATGATTAATGAGAAAAACCACACTATTCCCTCGAGGATCACATCTTAATGACAAAGAAGAGTGACAAGCCTCTCCTTCTAGGGGCGGGGTAAGGTTTTTAAGCCCTGAACGAGGGAATAATTGTGTGGGGAAGCCCTGAATAGGGCGCGAGCAACGCGTAACGTGTCCCCGCACTAACATATATCCCCGAGTCCCTGGGATCCATGGATGGAGGGCTCTCCGTGGTGAGGGATAGGGGTAATGGGTTGAAGGCTCAGCCCGTGGTCCACCGCTGGACGAATGGAGCGGGGTGA
>LOBW01000059.1 GCA_001516585.1 Thermocladium sp. ECH_B | reverse complement strand
ATCATGAAGTTGCTCGTCGTGGTGCTAACCTTCATGGGGAGATTCATGGCCCAATCAAGCCCAAGAACCTTGAGGGCCCCGCTGCCAATACCCAATAAACCGCTGATGACGCCGGCGAAAAACATGATAACCTCACCCAACCACCACCTAACACCCCAGTACTCTATTGTTCGCCCAAGCGCAGCATCGTGATACTCCCCATGCAGCTTAAATACCTTAGTAGTCCAATCCGGTGGACGCGGCTTAGGTATCTCATACTTGCCCCTTTGAACGGTGGGTATTATGCTGGTTAATAGAACCACGCCAAACACTATATATATGACCCACGCCAAACCATGGGAATAAATCCAGCCCGCGCTCAGTGATCCAACTATGGCGCCGCTGCTCGTGGCCACCTCAAGCCCCATTCCTATGCGCACATTAGTTATCTTATCCTTTATATAGGCGCTGGCGGACCCGCTTGATGTGGCTATCGTTGATATCAGGGATGCACCGGTGGCGTAATAAATGGGAACCCCAAGGAAAAGCACCAATAATGGAGTCAAGACAGTGCCGCCGCCTAGACCAGTTAGTGAACCAATTAAGCCTGAGAATATGCCTGCAATCAGTATCTCCACGAATCTCAGAATGATGCCTAACATGTTTAGATTCCCTTTAACGTAAATATTTTAAGTTTTTCCAATGTGGTGGCCCTGGGGCCCTCGTTGGTTTCCTCAGGATCATGATCCAATTAATGCCGCTAGATCATGATCAACAATCACGCAGGCTCAGCACCTAACTATATTGAATCCGGAGGCTTTTCTTAATCTATTCATTATGGCTAACCCAATGCCGATTTCGGGGAATCCCTCCGCCACGGCTGCATCAACTCCCAATTCATCTACGCGCCTCAATGAATCGAATAATTGCCTAGCCACGCCGTAAAGATCATTCCTGCTCCCTATATTTATCAATTCGACGCCACTATATGAACCGCAGGTCTCGCTGCTGCATATAACGGCGATCCTCATTCCTTTGCTTCGAAATTCATCAATTAATTTACTAGCTAGTTTAACCATATAATCCACATCATTGCACTCCACTAAGGTAACTGGCTTTAATGGAGCGTAGTGCCTATACTTCATTCCAGGGGCTAATGCTGCATCGGCCTCTCGAATTCCCCTCGCAAATTCCGGTACCTCTATATCGGGGAAAAACTTACGCAGCTCCTCTAGAGTGAAGGGGCCTGGGCGAAGCAGTATTGGGCGGCGACCCGTGAAGTCTATAATAGTGGATTCAACCCCGAAGTAAGTGTCCCCTCCATCTATTATGACATCCACCTTACCCATCAGGTCATGAATTACGTGATCGATCCTCGTGGGGCTTGGCCTACCCGATAAATTCGCGCTGGGGGCCGCAATTGGCCTAGATCCTCGTATTAAGTCCAATGCTACTGGGTGGGCCGGCATCCTGACTGCCACTGTTTCCCGCCCCCCAGTGGTCTCCAGGGGCACTGTGAGCGATTTCCTGAGAATCACTGTGAAGGGGCCGGGCCACACCTTGCGTAGAACATCGTAAAGATGGGGCGGCACATCGATGGCTACATCACTTAATTGATCGAGGGATGCTATGTGAACTATGCTTGGATTATCGGATGGACGCCCCTTAACCTCATAAATCCTCCTCACCGCGGTGGAATTAAAGGCGTCAGCGCCGAGGCCATAAACGGTCTCCGTTGGGAAAGCCACTAAACCGCCTCGAAGTATGGCGTTAATTGCGGGCTCTAATTCATGCTTGCCGCTGGCGGCGCGTATAATGATCGTCTCCATTATAATCACGCGTTAATTATTCACTGGCCTTGGGATTGTTGTTGAAGCCATTGCTCCACAATATCGTATCCATATATTGCCTTAAACATTTCCCTCCCCATCTTAGTCATCCTCAACGGCGTCCATGGAGGATCGAACACTACCTCGACATCTATATCCTTAGCCTCAGGCACTATTGATTGAAGAGCGCCGCCAACCGAGTAACCGAGGTCCTGGGATAATGGACACCCAACAGCTGTCAGCGTCATCCTGATTATTAATTTATCCCCCTCCATGGATACCTCATATATGAGGCCAAGATCATATACATCAATCGGTATCTCCGGATCATATACATTCCGCAATGCATCCACGATCTTGCGGGCCCGTTCCTGATCTAGATTAGTCTTAAAGTTTATTTCATCGGACAGTGACTCCGCCATATAGCTTCACGACAGAGTCACATAGATATCCATTTAAAAATCTATTGCAGCTAGTTAAATTAATCCTTCCAACCTCCTCGCCTTAATGGGGTCGCCATCTCAAAATTTAAATAATCAATTCAACCTAGGTATTAGATGCTGAGGGTTTGCAGCACTGATCATGATGACTCTGCTGAGGCTTAGACTATGGGAAAAAATTTATCCTCAGCTAATGCAATTATGATTTATGGATAAGTCGCTAGTGAATGAGGAGGCCCATGGATTAGTGATATCGAAGGCTGAGCACCTAATTATTAAGCAGGCAATATTGAATTACTTGAGGACTGGTTCCCCGGATGATTTATCCCTTCTCCTCAACTTAATCGAGCTTCATTTAGCGAAGGAGGAGAGACTCCATGTATTGGAAAGCAAGGAGCTTCGCTTACTGCATGAGAGGAATAAGGAACTCTTCGTTAAGGGATCCATTGATAAACAATTAATGGCGATGATGATTAGGGAATTCATGAGGCACGATGATGAATTAAATGAAGAGATTAAGGCTAAGGATTGTGGCGTGGACATGGAAATAGAAAAAGCAATGAAGACGCTATTAATGAATGCCTAAATCCATGAAGCAATTGCGGTATTTATTGCATCTATCAAGTCATGCAAATCATCATGCGTATTACACTTATTCGCATTTAGATCCAGGTAAAGGGGAGTCACGGCTATGTTTTTCTCGACATTAACGACATAAACATCCGTGCCCGGCTTAGGGTTTCTTTGCTCGCCGTAGAGCCAATAATACTTGCCGCCGCGTGGATCAACCCGTTCATCCAGGTACTGCTCATACCTGAAGCGCGCGGCCTCCGCCATTTTGGCCACAGTGCTTTTCGAGAATGTAGATGGGAAATTAATGCTCAATACATCGACTCCCCTAGGCATTCCCCTCCTCATGACATAGTTAATCACTGTTCTCGCGAGGGGCTCAATGAAGGGCGAGGCGGCCTCTAACTCGCCTGTTGTTGACACGGCGGCGGAGAACGCTATTGCGGGTACTCCAATTAATGCTGCTTGTGCGGCTGCCCCAATTGTACCCGATGATAGTATTACCTGTATTGACGTGTTATCGCCTATATTGACGCCGCTAATGGCTATATCTATCTTGCTGGCAACCTTTTGGGCCAGATATATTATATCGGATGGCGTTCCATTAGTTGACCACATGCGTAAACCATTAACGTTGATCTCCTCTATGCGGAGAGGCTTATGTAGGGTTATGCCTAATCCGCTTGATGACTTAGGGGTCTCCGGCGCTATTATTATGGGATTACCCAAGGGCTTCACGGCATTATAAAGTATCTTGAGGCCTGGACTATATATCCCATCATCATTAGTTATCAATATATTGGCTTCCATTCATGTTTGAGAAAAAAGGGGAATTAAATGCATTCCCTAAACAAGCCAGGCGTTTAATCGTTATGGATATAAAAATTTAAAAACAATGTATTGATTGGGGTGATGATATCGTTATGTCAACTAGACCAGCAGAGGCAGGAGAGATAAAGGAGGGCTCATATGTGATGATAGATGGAGAACCATGCAGAGTCGTCGAGGTCGAGAAAAGCAAGACGGGGAAGCACGGCAGCGCCAAGACTAGGATAGTGGGGGTCGGCATTTTCGATAATGTGAAGCGAACCCTAATACTGCCCGTGGACTCCACTGTTGAAGTGCCGGTGATAGAGAAATTCACATCGCAAGTAATAGCATTAACGGGTAACTCAGTTCAATTAATGGATTTAAGGGACTACTCCACGTTTGAGCTTAACCTGGACTCAGTTGAGGAGGATATCCGGGGCAGGCTTGAGTCCGGCATCCAAGTAGAGGTTTGGGACATAGCTGGCCGAAGAAAAATAACCAGAACACGATAATTCATTGAAAGAGAAATCAAGTCACGCCGTTTGTTGAGTTTTCTCAAACTGAATTAAGTCATCGCTGAATTTAATTATTCCGCGCTTATGTAACTCCCATAGCTCATCAACTATGCGGGGCCTAGCTTCATCCTCATTCAGCTGAGTCCCGCCCTCCCTTAATTGCGCGATCACCATGTTGACGAATTCGACCGTGGACACCTTACCAGTGACCTTATTTAGGGCCTTAATCACCGCGTCGCTAAGCATGATTTATCACTTAACTTCAATATTTGTAAATCTTTTGCATACATGCCGTATGGGGCACTTATCACACTCAAGCTTGGAGCAATAATTCCGACCTATATCCGATGCCCCCTTCTCATACAGCATTGAGTCGCGCGCAGCCTTGACGGTGTCCCTCACTATTGGAACCACTTTACGCATCTTATATGATGTCACTCCCTGCCGCAGCCTAATCATCATTAACCTGGTTCGTTCATTATCTACCGCCAGAAAGGCGCCGCTCCTTAGGGCGACAATGGCGGTATACATGTCGACCACCGGATCATACTTGAGGTTCTCCTTTCTTATTATGATTTTCCCGGCGAATGGCACATTAGTCTCATGACCTATTATCCTGGTGAGGAGACTAAGCGTCTTGGTTCTGTGCAGGGATGCCTTATCCGGCATGAAGTTTCTTAAGAAGTCCTTTAAGTCCCTATACCTACCGATCAACGCGACTCGCTTCACCAGGGTTGACTTAACTAGTCTATTCATTGAGACCGCGAAGTTACTTAATGCAGTGCCTAAATCATCCCGAGAAGCACCGACTCTATCGCTGATAATTAGCGTGAATTTCCTGGCCCTCTTCCAGGTTGGTTCCTCCAGGAAAGGCATGAGGTCACCATACATGTCCCGCATGGCTGAGTAAATCAAGCTGTACTTAGGCCTCTCTATGGTGGCTGACACCGATGAGGATAAGACCAAGTATCTGAGAAGCAGCTCTGATCTCGGTATATTATCATAGTCCGAGACTAAGTCTATTAATGACACGCTCCTGCTTTTTCTATATCGCTCACTGAAGTTAATGAAGGCTTGACGTATCTGGGGAACAATGTAGGACAAGTCGCTGGGCAAGTACTCCAGCGCAGTCTCCCTTGCCTGCGCGCCGTATCTCGTGGTCTCCTCCAACACTCTTAATGCTTCTTCCCGTGTTTTATCTATCATTGCAAGCANCTCATCATATAGATATGGCTTAATAAAACTTAAGCTAGAGAAGAGGAACCATGATGCACTGCCATTTTCATCGAAGCCTTTGCCTATCAACGAACCAGTAAGTCCTTTTACCGGCATCATTAAGCATTATTCCCATGTCCTCCAGCCTCCTCCTTATCTCGTCCGCGGCCTCGAACTGTTTAGCTTCCCGTAATTTTTGCCTAATGGTTACCATTACATTAATGGCATCGACCAGCCTCGGTGGAAGCATTGTTTTATTGAATATGCCGAATATTTGGCCCACATAACTCAATACATCCATCATGCTCGATAATGCGTATCTAGATAATTTGTCGCCCCTATGAAGCACTTGTGAATTCACGTAATTAGATAATGCCACTAAGCTCGAAACTGCCTGGGGCGTATTCATATCATCATTTAAGGCCTCCTCTATCTTAATCATGTGATCGATCACTATTTTCATGNCCTCATCATCGGCCCCACCCTCATCCTTAGCCTCATTCATTAATTGAATAACATAATCATAACTGGCGTATAGACCCCTTAACGTTGCTTGAACGGACTCTAGACCATCCATTGTGAATTCCATTGGTTTCCTGTAATGAGTCATCAAATAATAAAGCCTGAGGGCCTCGCCATCGAATTTGCTTAATGCTTCCCTAGCAGTTATGACGTTGCCCAGCGATTTACTCATCTTCTCGCCGCCCATGGTGACGTAACCCACATGCATCCAATAACGAGCGAAGTACTTCACGCCAAATGCTATCCTCGCTATCGCCACTTCATTCTCATGATGCGGAAACACCAGGTCCTGGCCGCCGCCATGAAAATCAAAGGGCGCACCCAAGTACTTCGTCGACATGACCACGCACTCCAAGTGCCAGCCAGGTCGTCCTGGGGACCAGGGACTGGACCACCATGGCTCGCCCTCCTTCCATGCCTTCCATAGAGCGAAATCAAGGTTGCCTCGTTTCCCCGGCTCCGGCTCCACTCGCGCCCCCGCCTCTAGCTCCTCAATTTTTTGACCGGAGAAGTCGCCGTACCCAGGTACCTTGCTTATATCGAAGTATACGGAGCCATTCGCTATGTACGCCGCGTTTTTCTTTATTAGCATATCTATCCATTTCAGCATGTCGCCTATGTTATCCGTCACCTTGGGATATGCGTAAGCCCTCTTAACGTATAACGCATCGATCACGTTGAAGTACTCCTCCATGTAACGCTTGGGAACCTCGTACCACCTCTCTATCGCATCATCCCTGAACTCCTGCTTGGCTTTATCTATTATCTTGTCATCTATATCGGTGAAATTAGTGACGAGGCGAGCGTCTAGTCCCAGGTACTCTAGGTATCTCCTGAATACATCGAAAAACACTATTGTCCTAGCGTGACCAACATGCATTGAGTCCTGGGGAGTTAAGCCGCATACGTAGCCTCTGGCTAATCCNGCCTTTAGGAGCGTCATCTTCTCCATGGACTTCGTTGCAGTATTATAAACTCGAATAGGTAATTCAAGCGCCCCAGTGTACTTATCCTTGCTTATTCCATACAAGTAGGTCCCCAATGCATTCATTTACACGCATTTTAAAAAGCTTTGCAATTTCATATATAGCATGAATCGGGTGGAGGCGGCTTTATTGGCCATGCTGAGCATTCACGATGGTTCAGGGAGATACTACTTAGCTAAGCTAAGCGGCTTAGGGGAGGGCTTCATTAGGGATCGACTCAAGGANCTCCGGGAACAGGGACTCATAGCAACGAAGAGATCGGGGAATTATTTGACAGATAAGGGAAGAGAGGAATTGAATAGGTACTTGGCCAACCTCGGCATAAGCAAGTTATCCGCCATTGATCTATCCTCGATCTTTAAAGATAAGTACCTAAGCTGCTTAATTGCCGNCACTAAGAGAAGCATTGACGACGTGGTTCGCGCGCGGGATGAATTGATCAGGCATGGATGCAAGGCCGCCATAATAATGCGCAATGAATGCGATGAAATAGCGATACCGATGACCCCATTTAAGTTAAGGGACTTAAACAATGAATTAAATCAACGCTTAAAGGATATATCCAGCTGCGGCGACACATTAATTGGGGTATGTGGAGATAATGAATTCATTAACATTATGGCTATACTAAGCACTCCTAGTTGATTGCTTCTTAAGCGACTCTATGCTGCTCGTTAATTCCTCGTCATACTTTATCAGCATCTTGTAATCCTCGTTCTTCACCTCCATTCTAAGCCTAGGCAACCTCCTCGCTATCTCCATTTCCCTCAATGCATTGGCCGGGACGCCGGCCTTAATAGCATCAAGGCCCTTGCGATAGAAGTCAACCAACACCTTAAGAAGCCAGTACTGCTTCGGCGGAAGCGAGTGAACATCAACTGGGTTATATGAGTCCTGCTTCAAGAATCCCTCCTTAATCATGTAGGCGGAATTCAACATATGCTTCTCGCTTTCGCTTAAAGCCTCCACGCCAAGTATTCTAACTATTTCCTGAAGCTCGGCTTCACGCGTTAANACCGACATTGCCTCATTCCTTATTTGAACCCAGTCCTCCGCAACCTTGGTCCTATACCACTCGGCAATGGTATCCACGTACCTACTAAAGCCCCTCAACCAGTTTATCGCTGGGTAATGCCTGGCATAAGCTAGGCTAGCGTCGAGAGGCCAAAACGCGCCAATGAACCTCAACGTGTGAGACGTAACTGGTTCAGTGAAGTCACCGCCAGGCGGACTCACGGATGCCGCTATGGTTAATGAGCCCTCGCCGCCGCCCATTAGCTTGACTCTACCGGATCTCTCATAGAACTCAGCAAGCCTCGTTGGGAGGTAAGCGGGGAAGCCCTCCTCAGACGGCATCTCGCCTATCCTTAGCGCTACTTCCCTCATTGCCTCTGCCCAACGCGAAGTTGAGTCAGCCATCATTAGCGTATCGTATCCTTGATCCCTGAAGTACTCCGCTATGGTTGCGCCCATGTATATGGATGCCTCCCTCGCCGCAACAGGCATATTGGAGGTATTCACTATTATGGTTGTCCTCTCCAATAGGGGCCGACCAGTGTTTGGATCCTTCAGCTTCAAGAGTCCCTGTAATGCGTCGGCCGCTTCATTACCCCTCTCACCGCAGAGAACGGGTATGCCGAACTGCGTCTCCGCATACATCATGAGCGTCCTTATAGTAACTGTCTTGCCGCTGCCGAAGGGACCCGGAATCGCAGCGGCTCCCCCCTTGGCTATCGGGAAAATGGTGTCTATAACTCTANCCCCCGTTATTAATGGATCGCTGGGAGGCATTTTCTCCTTGAATGGACGCGGAACCCTCACGGGCCACTTGTGCCACATCTTAACCTTAATCACATCGCCGCCCCCCACATCGATTTCGGCTACAGTTTCATCTATTGCATAATCACCCTCATTAGCTATGTACTTCAGCGTTCCCCTCCTGTTTCCGGGAAGCGGGGGATACATTATCCTGTGCTCTATTAATGGCGTTTCCTGGNCGACCCCAATCACTTGACCCGGCTCCACAGCATCGCCGATCTTCAACTTAGGCTGGAATCTCCATTTTTTGCCGAAGTCAAGGGGGCTCGCCTTATCATAATTGATTCCCCTTGCTATGAATGGGCGGCCCGTGGCATCATAGATTAGCTTAAGNGGCCTCTGGACTCCATCATATACTTGGCCTATTATTCCGGGTCCAAGCCACGCGCTCAGCATTTCTCCCGTTCTATTAACGGGCTCGCCCGGGCTTAGGTTGGTGGTGTCCTCATATACTTGGATGAAAGCGACATCGCCCTGGATTCTAACTACTTCGCCGAATAACCCCATGCCGCCGACGAACACTAGCTCATATAATTTAGCTCCAGGTAATTCGGCCTTCACCACTGGACCATTTATTACGAGTACCTTACCGCTTTGGCTCACTTGTTATCCTCCTCGACGATCTTTTCGATAATGTTTTTAATGTTTTCACTCAATAGGGATAGAATTGAGTCCAGCGTCGCATCATATGTTATGGAACCATCCATGCTGCTTGCCTTGAATCCAAGCATGTCCTCAGGCCCGCTCTCCAACGTTAATGATAACCCCTTCTCGGCGCCTATGGCTCTCAGCACATCCATGTCCTTCGGGGAACATGTTAACTTTACCTCGTTTGACTGAATCACTTCAACCGCATTGTTAAGCAATGATCTTAATAAGTTGGCGTATTGAGGAGTGTTTCGCCTCTTCATTACCTCGCTCCTAACGCTCGATAAAACATCGCCGTATATATCATTGATTAGCTTCAGCCTCTCCGATTTANGCTTAAGTGATGCCTCATACATTTCCTGCTCTAATTTTAATTGGGCAGCCCTATCGATGTCCCTAGCCTCATCCCTATNCTTGGAAGTGAGGGAATCAAGGAATCCCGATATGTCTGCCTCCAGCCTCAGGTTAAGATCTGTGGACCAAGCATCCAAGTCGTCCCGAAGCCTTTTAAACACGTCCTCTATTAGATTAGTTACTCGATTACTCATACTACATCCCTAATGCTGTTCTCAGTGTTTTTAAGTAATCTATTGGCCTATACTCCGTGCCCTCAAGCGATGGAAACTCCATCAGCAGCGGCACGCGTCGCCGCTCCTTTATCTTGTTAACCTGCTCCCTAATGCTATCCATTATGGAGGACGTTATGAATATGCCGGCGGTATCCGGATCATTCAGGTAGGAATCGATGAGCTTCATGGCATCGCTGGGCGACTTAACCACATACCCCTCTATGCCCAGCAATCTGAGCGCGGTGACGGTCTTCTCATCGCCCACTACTATTACTTTCATCAAATTCCACGAATTATTCGTATATTTTAAGCATTTGCCCATAGAAGCCGATAATCCAAGCCAATGAGGAGAGACCTATTTATTGCCTCCACATTACGTGGAGGACCTCATTAATTGAGCCGGGAAGATTGGCCAACATGGAAAAAACTTAATTCCCTATAATTATGGGTCTATGCAATGCGTGGAGTATTCATAGGTAGATTCCAGCCTCCTCATTGGGGACACGTGAAGGCGATTCAACATATATTGGGGGAAGTAGATGAATTGATAATCGTGGTTGGGTCAGCGCAATTCAATTATTCTGAGAAGGATCCATTCACTGCAGGAGAACGAATACTGATGCTGCGGGAGGCAATGAAGGAAGTCAATATAGATCTAGGCAGGTTAATAATGATACCGCTTAATAACACGGAGAATAACCACTCATGGGTGAAGTACCTCGAGTCATATATACCTCCATTCGACGTGGCATATACAGGTAATCAATTCGTCGCCATGCTTCTACGAGGAGCAGGGTACAGGGTGGTTCAGCAACCGCTCTTCTCCCGTGAAATCTATGTCTCCACCCTGATAAGGGAAAAAATCCTTAAGGGAGACGAAACCTGGAGAAACCTAGTTCCCGCATCCGTCGCTAAGATACTGGATGAATTGGATGCATCGAATAGATTAAGAGTAATAGCCAGCGGCGAGGCAGAGCCCCAGAAGTGGTGATGTGGAAAAATAGGCGATTCATCTTGCCTTTGAAACTCAAGATTTATAATATGCAAGGGCCTTGGGGAATCGAATGTTAATAATCGCCGCACTAATTTCGTTAGTAATAATCACCGTGCTGATAAAATCATATGATGGAGAGGCGACAATCATGGCGTGGGTAGCCGGCCTAAGATCGCCGAGAAAAGGCATGGAATTGCTAACCAAATACGGTAGATTACCTTTCTGGTCACTAATCACTATCATTCTAATAATTATGGGACAGTATAGGGCCGCTGCATCGCTGGTAATTGTGGTAGCATCATCAATACTTTTTGGGAGAACCATTAAGGAATTGGTGCGGAGACCAAGACCCTACGAGAAGCTGCCTCTTAATGCAGTTAGGGCCAGCGGATCATCGTACCCCAGCAATCACTGCTCAGTCGTATGGGGCGCCGCACTATTCACCGCATCACTGCTTGGCCCCCTATGGGGAGTCCCTCTAATCATTGAGGCGGGCCTGGTATCGATCTCCAGAGTATTATTATTGGCTCATTACCCAAGTGACTGCATTGGGGGATTCTTGATAGGAATCATTACTTGGAGACTCGGCTTAATCGCTTACCACTCGCTTGCTGGATTACCCATTATCTAACCCATAATGAGGCAACGCTACTGGCCTATATCCCTGCCTTAAGGGGCGAGGTTTATTCCCTAATCAAGCGTTCGGTAACTGC
>LOBW01000058.1 GCA_001516585.1 Thermocladium sp. ECH_B | reverse complement strand
TAGTTAACCTCATTGAAGAGTTTGGCGGAGGTGTCGGCTAGCCTCCTCAGCTTCCTTTCCTGAAACCCATTTGGTAGGAGGCGAACCACGTTAGTCCTCTTATTAGTGCATTTAATTTCTTTGATGTCCTCTCCCGGTATTGCGGGGGGAATCGGCCCCCGCTCCTCATTCAAGGAATTGACCGGGAGAGGACACCAAGGAAGAGAGGTGTTTAGGCTTAAAAAAACTTTTCTATAAGGGACTACTCATCCCCGGCCCTGATGGGGCGAGGCTTTTCGCCCCCTTAACCCCCATTTTGGTAAGCCCTCGCAATGGCGTAGTAAAGGTTTTATGAAGTGCATTAAGATCGCAATAAGTGAGTGGATTAGTTCTGGATCCTTTGGAGTATGAATTAACGAGGGCAATGTACACCAGGATACCTGGCCTTGATTTTCAGGGGGATGAAGCGGCAGCCAAGATAGCGCCGAGATACTGTAATGCCTCAATCAATGAGTTACGGGAACTGGATTGGAGCGAGACGACGATAGTCATGCCGGCCATAATGTCTAAACCAATAGTGAGGGGACTACTCGTGGCAGTTGAGGGTCGGTCACTCTCGATCCTTAAGAAAATGGGCTTGGATCCCCAAGTTGTCGTGACGGATTTCGATTATGAGCCCGACGAATTAATTGGGTACAGTGGACTAGTGCTTGGACATGCTCATGGAGATAATGGCGTCGCCTTCACGAAGTATGCTCCCCTCATGGAAAGGATCATACCCACCATCCAGTCTGGCCACAGGGCTGCTCTATACTGCCGCCCGGCTTCACGGATGGAGATAGAGCAGTTTACTTGGCTGCATACCTAGGAGCTGAGGTGATTCACGTGTATGGATTTAGGCCTGGGCTCGTGATTAAGCGTGATGATGCGATAAAGAGGGCTAAACTGGCCTTAGCCTCCGTATTCATCAAGAGGGCCTCTAGATTAACCGACGTGAGGATCTACTAGCCATCATTATACCTTGAAGTGGATTCCTTATTGCCTGACAGCGAGTGTGATAACTTAATGTTGCGGCTACCGTAACTCCTCTCTTATGTGTGACCGTGGGATATTTTTGCAATTATAGGTAATATCATTTAATTATAGCGAAACGTTTATTAAGAGATGCATCGCGCAATATATAGAGGGCGTATTTAGTAGTCGCCCAGTGAGGGGGTAACCCAAGGGCGATTAAAATCACCCTCCCCCGAGTAAAGGCGCCGGGAGGAGGGAGAAACATGCCCCTTCTTTTCCCACTAATAATAATACTCCATTATTACCTCATCAAAGTAATTATTACCTCTCTTAATTTGCCGCGGCGAGTATCCAATTACCTTGAACCCGGCCTTCTCATATATATGAATCGCCGCTGCATTACCGGAGAAGACGCCTAACTGAACCTTGCTGAACCTACTTTTTCCATCCCTTAATGCTGAAGCCAGAAGCATCTGACCAATTCCCCTATTTCTATGCTCCTTCTTAACCAGTATTCCCAGTATACCGACATGACTCATCTCGGAGTTAGCCCTAGCGGGCACTATATCGCACCAACCCACCACCCTGGAATCGACTTCAGCAACCTTCATTACCACTTTCCCTGATTGAATTTCAATGAACCTATTAGAGAACCACTTAATCTCATCCTCGATTGTGGGCCTGCTTAGGTATAGGATTAGGCCGAGGCTTGGGTCCTCATTCACCTCATCATAAATCGATAAATAGGTGTTAACTACGTCATCTAAGTCGCTCCACCTTAGGTTCCTTATTAATGGTTCGCTCACTAAGGAGGTTCGAGAAGCCGCTTAATTAATGCATCGATTTAACTTAATGGGACTAACATCCTCACAAAACCCTAAGAAGCCTTGCCCCTTCTAGGGGCGGGGAGCCGTCAAGCCGTGAAGTGTATAATTCACTGCGTTTTTTGTATTGCCTCATCATGTGGTTACTCGATTCCCACATTGGGTGTAATCGCATTTCTGCCGCTGTGACTGGATTAATCGCGTAGCTCCAGTAGCGCTTCACATGGAGAAGCTCGGAATAGAGCACATACCTCCAAGTAGCAGACATGGAAGGTCGCTCAATCAATTCACGTTATGGTTAGCCAGCAACTTGACAGTAGCCGATTACAGTCTTGGTGCAATACTATTCACGCTTGGCCTACCGCTTAATGAATTAATCATCATAATAATCATTGGAAACATATTTGGCGCATTGTTGGTGGGCCTATTGGCAGCCATGGGCCCCGAATTCGGGTATCCTCAGATGATGATATCTAGGGGAGTGTTTGGAGGGTTAGGCAATGTTTTCTTCGCTGCCGCTAATTGGGTCTCCACAATTGGCTGGTTCTCCATAAACGCGATAATCGGTGGTTACCTTCTATCATTCGCAGTGCCCAGAATGCCGCTTCAATTATCAATAGTGTTATCCGTCGCAATCCAATTCATTATAGCGCTTTATGGATATGATGCCATACATAAAATGGAGAAGTGGCTATCAATAGCGTTGGGTCTCCTCTTCACTGCGGCAATCATCATGTCAATAACTGCGATTCACGGCGCTCACGTGACTGGGGGAAGCATTAATCCAACGGCCATAGCAATTGGATTAGCGACTACCTTCAGCTACATAATGTCTTGGGGACCATACGCCAGCGACTATAGTAGGTACTTGCCGGAGAAAACAAGCAAGTTAAGCATAATAGTGAGTGCAATGCTTGGAGGCGCAATAGCTAGCGCATTGAGCGAGGCAGTTGGATTATTCGCCAGTATCGCCATGAATAACGCCTCCGGTTCCCCAGTGGTTCTCGCGCAACTAATGGGCGAGTATGGATCCCCATACGCGGTTTTAGCGATAATAATGCTCTTCCTGGGCGCATTGGCGGCTAACGTGCTGAACCTATACACTAACTCGTTATCCGCCGTGGTGCTTTATCCACGAATAAAGAGGCAATGGGCAACAATACTGGCTGTGGCTGCAGGCATAGCGCTCGCTTTGATTGGTGGATTAAATTTCGAGAACTACTTCGAGGGATTCCTATTCCTACTGGATTACTGGATAACTCCCTGGATCGGGGTAATCATAGGTAGCTACTACTTGAGGAGGAGCGTGACGTGGCGGGACGTGGAGACCCCCATAAAGGCCAGGACTCGCCCACTCCTTGCATACATTATTGGCCTACTCATATCAGTGCCATTCATGAATCTAGACGCGGCAACGGGGGGCTTAGTGCCATTCATTGGCCCGCTCTCCTCGATAATGGGTGGAGCCGACATCAGTTACTTCATAAGCTTCGCCGCGGCCCTGGTTCTCTCAACTATATAGCATTTTCTGCATTCAACGGTATTTTCTGCATTAAATGAACCATATATGAAACCGGGGCGATCACCTCTTCCCTCATGGAGGAGAAAAAATTAGGCATAGTATTCGCATCGGGCGCCGCCAATAGGGTGTGCTGTGTCGTAGTGTATGCAGCCGCGGCCCTATCCATGGGGTGGAGGGTTACGATTCACTTGGTTAATGAGGGCTTAGTGGCATTCAGGAAGGACACTGCGAATAAGGTGTGGAGCGAGAAGGCAATGGATTACTCAATAGTGATAAAGGAGTACGAGAAGAACCTCGGAATATTCTTCAATAATGCCAAGGATATGCTTCAGCAGGGCAAGCTGCAGAACTGGCCTGAGGCATTGGCGGACCTAAAATCCACCTTTGGCGATAAATTCCATATATATGCCTGCCCCCTTGCTGCGGCAACATATGGAGTAAAGAAGGAGGATCTGCTTGATATAGTTGATGATATAAAGGACGCAAATGCATTCCTGGAAGAGGTATATGGCGGCGTAACCATGTATATTTAATCCATCAACTTGAGTGAAGATGTTCTCCTCGCCGCAAAAAGATTGTAATTCCTTTATACGCATGGGGGAAGCCTCGCCATTTATGGCGGGGATGAGGGAAATACAAATATTTGATGTTCCTATTTTTCTGATGCCCATCGTGGGGTTTAGGTTTAGAGCATACACCGACGAGCGTTGAGGGCGTTAAAGGCCCAATTGAGGTTGAGTGAGAGGCGTGCAACGCCCTACGATGGACAAGGCATGCGGGAGTCGCCCGTGGAGCTCCGCCCACTACCCGTGACGATGCAGGCTGGGCAAGGAAGCGGGAAGCCCCTTAAGGGCGAGGTAGCTCACTGGTTTCTTTTTATTATTTCATTATATGTATCCAGTATTCTCTTGGCCATCCTGTAATGCATGTAATCGACCAATTCATTATCCACTCGTATTGCCCCTATGCCAGTTAATGCTGCTTTCTCGTATTCTTGAACCACTTTCCTTGCCCAATTAACCTCGGATTCGGTTGGGGCATACACCTTATTAGCTATTGGCACTTGATTGGGGTGAACCACTTGGCGACCCTTGAATCCAAGTCTCCTGCTTATGCTTGAATCCCTCTCGAATCCCTCTAAGTCATCTAAATCCATGTACACACCATCTATGGCCACTATTCCCGCAGCCGCGGCATCCACGGGCATCTTCATCCGTGCATAGCTGTATTCCAACCCATCCTTGCTCCACGTGAGTCCCAGGTCTATCGCTAGGTCCCCTGCTCCGAATCCGATGGCCGTGACATGTTTCATCGATGCCATTTCATGGGCCGTGACCACGCCCACTGCACTTTCTATTAGGGGTATTATTGGGATGGGAGTGGCCATTGCAGTTAATCTGCTTATTATGGCGGCAACTCCCTCTGGGGTGGCCTTGGGAAGCAGCACGCCATCGCAGTGGGTAACCACCTTTAAGTCATCATCGAACCACCGCGATCCATACGAGTTTATGCGTATGAATGTTGGGTAAGCGCTTCGCAATGCCTTTGCTTCCTCCGGTATTAATTGCCTGGCGGAATCCTTTTGGTCGTGGGGGACTCCATCCTCCAAGTCCAGAATCACTGCGTCCGGCTTGTTTTGCAGTGATAAGGCGCTCTGTATATACTTGGGTTTATTGGCCGGTATGTACAGCATTGATCTAAGCAGCACGTGACCAGTGCTGCACCGTGTTTTTAATCTTAATGGTGTCTAGCCCTTATTTTACTGGATCTATATATTCTAACATAGTAGTACTTAACTTGTGGTAGCTCTATGTTAAGGGTCTAACCATCTAACCAATCGGCTTTTAAACGCCTATTTTCCCTATTTTTCCCGAAAGAGGTAATAAAGAGATGACCAATATGACATATATAGGGAAAATACCCCCAAACAATAAAAAAATAAACGAAGCAATCAGGGAAAAAGCATGGCTAATAAAGTACCTGCTCAGCGGCGAAGCCTTGGAGGATGCCAAGAGAATGAATAGGAGACCACCAGCAGAGCCGCTGGACTTAATATATGGAGACCCATCGCTCAGCATAACGTCGCAACGCCGGCAAATAATCTAAGCAATTTACTTCGCTCCTCGATAAAGAGACGGGCAAGCCTTTGGGACAGAAAGTCAATGGCCTTAACTCGAACCCGATAAGCTAGCCAATAGCCTTCTAGGGCTGAGAAGAGGCGGATCTGGAGTAAAAATCATTTATCCAAGTTAAAAAATCATTTGTCTATCCAATACCGTTATTCCCATTCTCCTCAGGAACTCATTATCCTTATCCCTAGGCGACTCGCCCAATAATAAGCCCCCAACCCGCCGCGCCTCAAACAATACATCAGCATCAGCATCTGAATCCACTATATTGATAAGCATCACTACATCGAAAGCGGAGTCGCGGAACGGTAACATACCGCCATCGCCGCACACCAAGTCAACTCCCCACAACTTAGCCAGTCGCAGCATGCCCATAGATATGTCAAGCCCAACATATAGAAAGCCACCCTCGAGATAGCCAGCCCCAACCCCAGCGCCGCACCCTAAATCCAGTACCCGGGCCCCCCTCTTCAAGAAGTCAAGGGCCGCGACATATTTCCTCGCAGCGTCACTACCATACAAATCAAGATATGACCGCGACAAATTATCATAATATTCAATAACTCTCGTCCTCCTCATGCCGAATCAATTCATTAAATTCATAAATAAAAATTATCGGTTCCCAAAAACATCGGGGAACAGATTCATCATTTATTTTTGCCGGCGGCCCCTTAATTGCTGATTCTCAACCATGGGCGACGCCCCCCTCGACTTAATGAACTTAATTAGCTGCTCCATCACGTGATTCACCGTGGAATCCCTTATCACGAGAGCCGCGGCCTCACGGTGGCCCCCGCCTTCCCCTGCCTCGTTTCTCCCCAGTGCTTGAAGAATTGAAGCCACATCCACGCCCCTTCCACGCCCTATCACTCTAATCTCTTCCTCGTGATCTGATACAACAAATGCGGCGCTGCATCCCAATTCAATTAATTTATTCGCAACCAAGGACTCAAATGCATCTACGGCAGTGACGCAATACACCGTGTCTCCATGCCTATAGGCCCTCATTCGAAGCACGCCCTTAAGCATGGCCATTCTGGTCGAGCCATCTTTCTCTCTCCTCACTATGGATACTGCATCACTATATGAGGCGCCTAGCCTTATTAATTCAGCAGCCACCTCGAGGGTCCTAGCCCCAGCCCTAGAGAATCTGCCCGTCTCATCTATTAATGCAGCCAAGCAGAGCTGGGCAATCCTTGAATCGGGTTTAAACCCGGCAGCCTTAACTAACTCATACACGAGCTCCAAAGTGCTGGGCGAGGCTTCATCTATTAACTCTATGTCCCCCTTAATGTTCCTCACCGAGTGATGATCGATCACGACCACGGCAATCGGTTTCTCCTCCACGGCATTCCCCAATTGAACATTAGAGGCGGAATCAAGAACCACAAGCACGGATCCAGATGCGTTGCAGGAACCATAATTCACGGAAACTCCAAGGGCATTCAGCAGCGTTGCCGCCTCCATTGTCGGCTTGCCTTGAGCCGCGAGGCATGTCTCTTTCCCGATTGAGGATAGAAATGAATTAAGCAAAGCGGAGGACGCCACTGCATCGAGGTCGGGATTTCTATGAACCGCTATCACTATTCTTTGCTTTTCCCTGAATAATTGCAATGATCTCATCATTGCTTCTTCCATTGAGTTGACCGGCGAGATGCATGTTAATTAATGTATCCAAGATACCTATGCAGTACTGGGAAGCATCATCGGCGACGACCTCGGCATTGCCCTCCAATAGATCTATGTCCACATTAACGGATAAAACAAGCTTCTCGGGATCAATCATCTCTATCTTTACATTAATGCCTGCAAGGAAATCCCGGGGAACCTTATTAATGACGTACTCAGTGGTTAATCTGCTTGCTATCTCCATTATTCGCTCCAGATCAGCCTCCTCCGGGGGCCGCTCCTGCCCCAACGGAACCACCCTGCATTAAACTATTAACCCTAGCCTCTATATCGCTCATCTGTTTCCTAAGCATTTGCTCCTGCTTTGCCAATGTTTTTATGTGTAGATCGAGCAATTCCTTCCTATCCTTTAGATCCTGCATTGCTTGATCCTTATTAACTAGTATTAGGAATGTCCCAACCGCCTTGTAAAGCTTCGCATCCGGAGCCAGCTTCTCTATCTCGCTAATTGCCCTATCTATATCCTTCAACTCAGCCTCGTATTGCTGCTTCTTTAAGAGCAGCGACTGCAGTTGAGTATCTAACTCCTGCAGCTTCTCTAGATCCGCCCGTACTGATGGGGGCAATGACGACATAGTAAAGCCGTGTCTCCTAAGTTTAAAAATTTGCCCATCAAGGGGAGCAGCGATGAATTAAGTCCCAGAATCGCCGGCTGCGCATGCTTGCGCGGATAATTCTATTAAGTATATGCTCTTCGCCACGCCATTAATTAGGCTCCGCAGGCTAGTTAAGTCATTTGCTGTTATGATTATTTCGAGGCACCCATCACCGACGCCGCTAACCCTAGCCGAGCCCCGCCTAAACTTAAGCTCCTTCTCAAGCGCAGTGAAGACGCGTGCAATTAGGTTCACGTCTCCACCGCATACCCTGAATATCGCCTTCACTTTATCACCAGCTTGACGCTGCTCATTATTATGGATGGGCCACAGGGACCTAGATCTACGCCATCGAGGAACTCAAGCCGCCAAGAACCCCCCGCCTCAGCAATAAGCGCTATGGCATCGCTTGATCCCCGCAGCTCCCCTGGATCACTCGCTGGATAGAGCTGTATCCCAAGGGCTTGACTGATGGCTTCCGCGACCCACCCCCTCCCAACGGCAGAGAGCGTCGTTGCTCGCCTCCTATTGATGGCGTGCATATCTTTCAGTAACTTAATGCCTTGGATTATCATGAGGAGCTCTAGCCTACCGTTTCGGTATAGCCTTATCTCTCCTGGATTACCATTACGCTCCACTACTTGAATCAATGTTGGGGACTCATGAATCAATATGCGTAGAGGGGTCTTGCCCCTATTGAGCTTTGTGGAGCCTGGAATGCACTTGATTAATTCATTGATGAATTGTCGGGTTCTCTGGGATGGGTCTCGGGACGTGGTTAATAGAATCATTGTTGCTATTTCTTGTTCTTTACCTTCCATTGCGCCTTCAAGTTCTCAACGCTCTTAAGTTCCTCTGGAGTTATCGTCTTGCCCATTATTGTTTGAGGAACCCAAGCGCCGCCCGCAAACGTGAAGCCGCACTTGGGGCACTGCCAAATGCCTAGGGCTATCCTCTTCATTTTAGTGATGGACTTACATCTGGGGCACCTATGCCTGCCCTTCTGCTTTACCTCTACCTGAACTACTCTCCTCCTGATCCCCACTCCATACCTGGCTCTAAATCTGCCTGCTGGGCCAACGTCCTTAGTGTGGCTGAACGGCATAAAAAACACGGCTCAGCTTAGTTATTAAATTTTTACGGAATGGGAACGGGGGCGGTTAAATTCATTGATGCCGGGGAGGAAAGCATTATTAAGGCTTGTCTCCAAATTATCTCAATGAATTATAGCGATGCAGAGGATGCCGAGGCCTATTACCAGGCACTTAAGGCAGCGGATGAGGAGGCGTTAATCGCTGATTACTCGCTGAGGTACGGCAACGACTATCAACAATTGCTGGATAAGTATAGGGGTATTCCTTACCTGGACGAGGAGGAGAAGGGCGATAAATTAAGGAGCCTAGAGGCCAGTTTCCCGGCGCTGGAGAGCCTAGTTAAGCATAGGTTAGCTGAGCTCAATGTGCCGAGCGACGTGCTTGGCTTATTGTGGCACTACATGAAGACCCAGGCCAGCGAGGTTAATCTAAGAATACAATTATTGATGGCGAGGCGGGACTGCAGCCTCACTGACTTAATGAGGGCTGGAGTGCTCATGCATGCATCCCGCGATTTGCTCTTCATACCTGATTATTTAATCCAATTCCTCATGAGCATCCCAGCGCCAAGGCCAATAAGGGCCGGCGATGCATTAGCTAAGTACATGGATAGTCCCCTTGACATGGCCCTCATAGAGCTTGCTGCGTGGGGGATTCACCCGAATAGGGCATTCATGACGGCAATGTATGGCGTCGACCCATTAAAGGGATTGGATGCGGAATTCGTGGGCGATATAGCTAGGCTTGGCGCAAATGATGAGGCAGTGCTTAATCCATTGCTGGATCCAATGGAGTTGAGGAGAGAGATAATGAAGATAAAGGACTCGAGGGGACGCGAATTGCGGAGACGCATAGGTCTCCATGGCGAGTATACATTCAATAAATCAATTAGGTGCGGCGCCGTTTACATGCTCTTCTCGGAGAGCAGGCGCGGCATAATGTTCCTGTGTCCCTGGTTAACGGTATTTAATAAACTAATCAATACCTACGTTGGAACCCCCAAGCTAGTGGTTCTGGACATGCCGTATAGGCCTGAGGCCGGCGAATTCTATAGGAAGCGATTAGCGGGGAATTACGGTCTACGCAACGTGGCCTTCGCATTCATGGATGGAAACGAAGTAACGGTGCTTAGGCCAAGGGGCAACTTCTTTGAGGAGCTAATCGATGTACTTTATGAGGGCAACTTCAGCGTGACCGAGGAGTGACGCCGAGCGTGGTTGACTTATTCGCCGGAGGCGGTGGGTTCAGCGAGGGGTTCAGGGAGGCTGGATTTAATGTTCTCCTTGGAATAGAGAATAACTGGAGCGCGGCCAGAACATTCAGCTCCAACTTCCCAAACGCCATTACGCTGCCGAGGGACATTAGGGAACTAAGCGGAATAGATGTGGGGAGGTATGTGGGCGACGTGGATGTAGTGATTGGGGGGCCGCCCTGCGAAGCATTCACCACCGCTAACCCAAATAGGATGAAGGATCCGCTGGATAGGCTTTACATGGATGAATTAGGGCAATTAACGCTGCACTTCATTAGGATGGTGAGTGAATTACGGCCCCGCGTATTCGTTATGGAGAACGTGGCCGCAATAATGGAGGATGGGCTACGAACCGCATTAATGCGTGAATTCGAGAGAGCAGGGTATCGAGTGTTCTTCAACATTCTTCATGCAGAGGATTATGGGACCCCCAGCGTTAGGAGGAGGGTCTTCATTTCAAATATCGAAATAAATCCCCCGAAGTCCAGAAAAATAGTGACAGTGGGCGAGGCACTAGCTGGTCTACCGGCCCCCGACACTGGTTTCCCCAATCATGAATCAGTGACAGTGAGCAGCAGCAAGATGAAGAGGATACCGAAGGTGCCCTGGGGCGCATCCCTCTATAAGTTCAGGGGCGCAAAGCACCTCCACTCCAACTNCGTTAGGCTAAGCATGAATAAATTAGCGCCAACAGTGATGGGAAGCGTGAGATTTATTCACCCAATTGAGGACAGGATACTCACCGTGAGGGAGCAAGCCAGGTTAATGGGTTTCCCCGATTCCCATGTATTCCATGGCAGCAAGGATGAACAATTCAACCAAGTCGGTGAAGCGGTGCCGGTGCCCCTCGCGAGAGCAATTGCATCAATCGTTTTGAAGGCTCTGGAGTAATTATTATTAATTACTCGAAAACCTTAAAAAGGCATGGCTNCAGGCACTCATTAAGGGCCCGTAGCTCAGCATGGTGGAGCGGCGGTCCTGGTTAATCGGGAGGCCGAGGCTCTTAACCACGAAACGGGAGACACCCGTAGGCCGTGGGTTCAAATCCCACCGGGCCCGTCAATTCATCATTGAAATGAATAATCGCATTGTGAGCTACCCCATCCTTAAGGGGCTTCCCGCTTCCTTGCCCCGCCTTGCCCGTAGTTGTGAACCACGGGTAGTGGGCGGAGCTCCACGGGCACCACGGGCGACTCCCACCCTGCATGCTTCAAGTGATTTAGAGCGGAATTATAATCCCTATCAGCCCTCCAACCAGACTGGGCACTCGAAAACCCCATCACTCAACGTTAAGTCCATCTTTACATATCCACACTTGGCGCACGTCTTCGAGGAATTCCTAGGATCAGCAAGGATGAACCCCTTTCCATACTTCTCCAACTGGTACCTTATTACTGTACGCATCATGCCGAAGGCAGCGTCCTGGAGGCTCCTCCTAAGCCCCCTACTCGCCCCACCAATGAGCTGCTTAGCGTTAATATCCTCCATCACCACGACGTCGTAGTGCTCGGCGAAGTATTTCCCCAACTTCATGTATAGATCCCTCCTCAGATCCGCTAAATGCTCATAAGCCCTCGCCAGCTCCATCTTAGCCTTGAACCAATTATGGGACAGAAATTTCTTCCTAGATAGGGCCTTATGGAGCCTCCTCACCTTGTTTAGGGCTTTCCTGTAGGGCCTCAAGT
>LOBW01000057.1 GCA_001516585.1 Thermocladium sp. ECH_B | reverse complement strand
CTAGACCCAGCCTCTTGAGGGTGTCCAGGGTTGGCTTACCATCACTCCAACCACGCAGTTTATAATATACCTTTATTCCCTCGTCAAACATCTTAGATGCACTATGACCCTTAGCCGGGCCCTCCGGTATTGGTTGCCTCATGCGATTAGGCAATTCATCCTTAACCCATTTCCCCTCCTTAACATGAAATAATCGCTCCACATTGAATATGCGTTCCCCTATCTCAAGAATGTCTTCACCGCTTAGATCCCAACCAAATGCGGAATTGTATAACGCAGCTATGTCTCCCTCAGTGTTTATATTAGGCATTAAATTCTCGAACTTACAGAAAACTGATGAGTCTACAACGGCGAAGAGATCCTGATTCCACTTCACTATACGGGCCTGCTTCTCTATTCCGCTTTGCGAATCATCTAATGGATCAACCTTTTCAGGAACGCCGAAAACCTCCCATGTTGGCGTATATGCCTCCAAGTGATCACCACCCCTATTCGATGTATAATATGCCAAGGCAAAGCCCTTTAATCCCCTTGGATCATACGCTGGAACGCCTTGACCACGGGAACCTACGAACGCTTCAGGATCANGATACTTCATGGCCAATCTATAATCGCCTTCAGCTAATTCATCGCCTATCCCATCTCTATGCGCTATCTTGTATGCGAGATCTATGAATGTGGCTGGATCACCCCAATCAACATCAAGCTTCAACAATCCCTTCCTAGCAAGTTCAGTTGCTGTCGCTAATGTATTGCCCAGGCTAATAGTGTCCATTCCCAATTCATTAGCCGCTTTTTGAAGTTTAATTACTGCCTCGGGATCTAATTCGCCTATGTTCGGGCCAAGAGCCCAAGTATTTTCATATTCATACTTTATCTTTTCTCCAGGCACCTTGAATGGCCCGCTCTTCACCATTGGAATCTGGGTACACGCTATGGGGCAATTATAGCAGCCATGCACCTCCACCACATACTTGGTTTTAATATATNCCCCACTGACTTGAGTTACATCGCTCGCTCGCCCCGTGAAGTTATATGCCGGCAATGCGCCCATTGATTGAATTATATTCATTAGGACATTAGTACCATATGTATGCAAGGCTTGATACGTGGGATGAGCCATGACCCTCTTTACTAACTCATTATTGACTTTTTTGAACCGTTCCTTATCGATTACCTCATCCATCAACTTCCTTGTTCCCCAGGCAATTATTCCCTTAATCATCTTGCTCCCCATCACTGCGCCTAGGCCTCCTCTGCCGGCGAACCGTTCATAATCGCTGCCCCTTATTCCGGCGAACCTAACCATATTCTCCCCCGCGGGTCCGATAACAATGACGCCGGCCTTAGTCTCATCTGGGGGGAACCCATTTTCCATCAATAATTGCCTTGTTGAGGAGCCCGTTGTTTTTCCCCATAAATGCTTTGCAGGCTTAATCATGGGTTCCCCATCACGGATATAAATGTAGACAGGATAATCGGATTTACCCTCCACGACTAATCCATCGTAGCCCGATCTACGGAGCCAGTAGGATGCGTTTCCACCCATATTGGAATGGGTTAATGACATGGTGAGGGGAGACTTGCCGACGACTGTTAATCTGCTAGAGGATACGGTGGCGATGCCGCTGAGGGGTCCTGAGAAGAAGTATAGCTTGTTGCTTGGATCAAATGGGTCAATGCCCCTAGGCACCTCTCTCAGGGCTAGGTATGAGCCGAGTCCTCGTCCACCGAGGAACATCTTTAGCTCATCATCCTTGATTATTTCCTCCTTGAATTCCTCGGTGGATAGGTTTGCCCTAATTATCCTAAATACCATTGATAGTTAATAGTAGATATCCTATTAATAAGACTTACGTTATTCTTGTCTGATAATGATTATTAATTCATATGAAAATTTTGCTTAAGTAAATAAAAAATAATATTATTATATATGACTGCCAATTCATATTATCTGGGCTTGTGGCGAAAGCTTTAAAATTTAATTATAAACAAGTAAAAGATATGGCTACTAGTTGGCCTCTTCCGGATATCTTGAAACCATCTCGATCAGTGTTGGTTGTTTGGGATGTCCATAAAGCCCTCGTTAATTCAATTTTCAATAAAGAGGAATTCATCAATGCGCTAAACACATCCATAACTGCAGCTCGGCAAGCCAAGGTACCTATAGTATTCACAAAGATAACTCCATATCCTCAGGGATTCGAGTCGCCCTCCTCTAAACTATTATACAGAAGTGGTTTTCAATTTAAGCCTGAGGAAATGGAGCTAGTCGTACAACCATCAGCTGATGACATAGTGCTTAACAAAAATACATGGAGCATATTCGTGGGGACGAATTTCGAGCTATTGCTAAGGAACTCCAATAGATCGACAATAGTATTCACTGGAATAGCGACTGAGATAGGGATTGAAACAAGTGCGAGACACGCCTTTGCATTAGGATTAATCCCAGTGATAATTAGGGATGCAGTATCATCTAGAAACAGGGAGGGACACGAAAGATCGCTCACAAACATGTCATCATTCTTCCCAATAATAACGTCAATCGACCTAATTAATCACTGGAAGTGAGGGCACGGGAAAATATCCTCCGTTGCCTTCGCTGCCACTTGCCATTCAAGAATGTCTTTGATGCAGTTTAACTTTCTTTAATTATTTGATAATGAGAGCAGCAAATCTCGCCTTTTGAGGTGGGGAGGAAGTCAGATTTTTGAGCCTTGCCTCCGAAATATTTAAATTAATAACGAAGCGTGGAACGACATGGAGTATACGGTGGTATATGACACATACGTTGAGGTGCCTATACGGATAAGTAAAACAACGCCCGATGAGGCTAGAATTAAGAGGCTTGAGAGGTGGCCTAAGGAGGCTGGGCTTTCGCAACCTCTTGGTGAGGGGGGAACATTCATGGATCTCGTAAAGTCATTTGCCAGGGATTATGAACTGGAAATAGGGGAAAAGAATTGGAGCAACACTACGGCTGCGGATAAAATAAGCATAAAAATGGAGCAGAAACTCCTAAGGAATGGGATACAGAGGGGGGCTGCTAAAATGGAGGGTGAAATACCATTAACCCCAGCAGAGGAGGGGGGTAACCTTGTTTATACTGCTAAGCTCAAGTATTCAATAGAGTTGGATAATGATGTGTTGGCCGAGAAGGCTGCAAGCGATGTCGTTGAATTCAGTTTATAGTTTTAATGCAGCCAGATAATGATGAGCTCAATAAGGAATGGAGCACTCACTTGAGAGCACTATCTAATAGGTCTGAATATTTCCATGCATCATCTGGAAAGATCCCAACGACTTGGCTGAGTCCAAGCTTCTTAATTGCCGCAACCACGGCTCCACTGCTGGGTCCAATGAGTAAGCCATCATTTGATGCGACTAATTTAATGCCATTAATGGCCTCTCGCAGTGATACTTTAATTATCTCATCAATCTGGGCAATCTCTTGGAACGGATTACCGCTATATTCCTTTATGCCCGGTATTGTATCCATTGGTTCCACCCCTATCATCTTGATGCCATTGCCATATTTTTCCTTAAAGTAAAGCGATAAACCAGTCATGTGGCCCGCCGTACCCAAACCAGCAACTATGTACTTAATCCTTAATCCAGCCGCTCGTAATTGCTCATCCAATTCCCTGGCTGTTTCCCTATAATGAACCAAATAATTCCGTGGATTATTGAATTGATTTGGGTGATGAGCCGAAGCAATCTTGGCTTCCTTCTTTACTTCCTCAATCATATCATTAGTTCCCCCCATTCGCTCCCTTATCTCCGCATTCAATAGTTTAAGCATTACCTTATATGCCTTAGCCGTTCTAGTCGATATATAAGCTATCATTTTCCTGCCATACCCAGCAGAAAGAGAGGCTAAGGCAACAGCCATGTTTCCTGAGGATGCCTCTACCACAGCATCGCCTTTACTAGTCTTCTCAAGCACTTCCTCATATAAGGATAAGGCAGTTCTATCCTTTATGCTGTGAGTTATGGGATTCATGAATTCCAGCTTGCCCCAAACCTCCTCTTCGCCAAATGATTTAAGCCTATATAATGGGGTTGGCCAGGAACCCCTTATTAGATCCATTATATTATCATACACGCGGGTATCCGCAAATATAGGTCATGTCTTTCCCATGGAAAATCCCCTATTAAAATATTTCCCAGTTCACGAAAGCGCTCTCCACAGCACAATAGGGCCGCATTTCCCTTTCTGGCCTTATGCTCGATCCCGAAGGGTAATCGCGCAGCTTATTTCATCATGGAAAGAGGGACCACGTGAAAATATTAAAGGGCTAAATAATGGAATGCATATTAAGTGACTAGCTATAGAGGCGATGATGAGCAATGAGGAGGCCAATGAGGCTAATAAGGTATGAATCCAATGAGGCGTTAATCAATATAATAATTGCCTCGCTTCTATGGTCCACCATAGGTTTAGCCAGCGTCTATAGTGGATCCCCATTACTACTTCCACTAATTAGATCAACGACAGCCGCCATAGTGGCGGCATTTATCTATAGATCGCTTAACAAGGCTGCAATAACGGCTGGAATAAGCTTAGGCGTTTTATTCAGCGTGTATCCACTTGCGGCCGTGACAGATGGCGTTGGATTAGCAGCATACCTGCTATATACGGCACCGCTCTGGGCCACCCTGGTTTCACTGATTCTTGGAGAACGCCCAGGCAAATATAGCGTCATTGGGTTAATCATTATTGCAGTGGCCGTTATAATCGCCTTGATTGATGCTGGCCTAGGAGGCATTAATTACTATGGGGCAATTCTAGGCCTCGTGTCGGGGATCTCGTATGGGCTCTATATAGCTATAGCCAGATTCTTCTCGAAGTTGGGGATGAGCAACGATGTATCGTATGGGGCCTTGCCATTTACTTTGATTATGACTGCGCCGTTACTGCCATTCTTAGCATTGATTCATAGATTACCGCCATTAATTGATCTAGGGAAAACATTGGTGGCCGGCGCGTATATGGGCATCTTTTGTACCGTTATTCCATATAAGTTATTTGCAATGGGCGTAGCCAGGGTTAGAGCGGCATTAGCATCTATTCTAGCCACGCTTGAACCCGTGATGGCTGCTGTATGGGGCTATTTATTTCTAAGACAGATCCCCAACAACTATGAAATACTGATTTACTTATTGATAACCATTGCACTCATTACATCATCAATTGATGCCAGATAGAGGCGCTCATCATAAACTGACCTCCTCCCCGCCCTTGAGGGCGGGGGTTCCCCGAGGTCTAGAGGGTTACGCCCCTTTCACGGGCGCTACTCGATTATGATCCACGATGAAAGATAGGGGCCTCTTTATCGTCGAGATCACTATGCCGGTAGCCTTCTTCAAGATATTCAATGCACCATTTAGATCCGAATGAAGCCTATGCCCCTTAGGACAATTAACTACNCCCCTCGGCCCCCTCTCAACCTCAACACCATGATAAGCACAGTACTTGGACGTATTATACTCAATGACCTCAAACACACGAATACCATACTCCTGAGCCTTCAACTCAATGACCTCCATGAGTTTACGATAAGACCACAAATTCACCGTGAACTTATTACCCTTATCCTGAGCAATGTTGAAGGGATAACCCAAATAGATCGTTGAGACGCCTCGCTCATGCAACTCCCTCATTAGGTGGGAGGCAAAGTTGCGGTAGAGGTGAAGAAGCCTCCTAATTAGTTTCTTGAAGAGNCTCCTCCTCTCCCTATTAAGCTCCTCGTATGCTTCGTATTCTTCAATGTTCTTCGCCTTATCCGCCGAGGACTGCGCCTCAGCTATCCTCTTCCCGAGGTAGAAGTAATCCTCCTTCGCCCTAACACCCTTATATAATAACCACGTACCATCATCGACTACTACGCTCGCCAAGACGTTAATGCCTAGATCTATTGAGGCCATTTTGCTCCCCTTCGGCGATTTAACTTGTATTGATTTCCTCTCACCCCTCACGACGTGCTTACTCCTCCTTCCCTTCTTAGTTTTTTCAACGCCAACCTCCACGGGAATGGAGGCGTACCACGCATTCCCAACCTCATCATAGTAGATCTCCAATCTGCCTTGTTTCCCGTGCCACCTTAATCTACCCGTAAAATCGATTTTGAGGTGGAAGTCCTTTAGGACTAGTTTCTGTTCATCCACGACATACCTATCCTGCCTAACTACTAGGAGGAGCTTCCTCTCTCCAGTCTCCCCATCCTNCCAATACCTCGGCGGTGAAACGCGGCTCATGTGGGGCGGTAGTTTGTTTTCCTTCCTCAGCTTTAGGAGGGAGAAGAATGATGACCAAGCCTCATTATTCTTATTAAGCACTTGCTGCGTGTTGGCGCTGCCCAATTCATCCTTATACTTTTCATAATACTTATCATATGTTCCCTTTAAGTCAACTCTCCCCTCATGGAAGAATTGCTGCCTCCTCTCGTAGTTAACCTCATTAAACAACTTGGCGGAGGTGTTGGCTAGCCTCCTCAGCTTCCTTTCTTGAAACCCATTTGGTAGGAGGCGAACCACGTTAGTCCTCCTATTCTTGAATTCGACTTCTTTGATGTCCTCTCCCGGTATTGCGGGGGGAATCGGCCTCCGCTCCTCATTCCCAAGAAATTGACCGGGGGAGGGCATCCTAAAGAGGAATAGTAAGAGGTTTTTAAACCTTGCCCCGCCCTAAAGGGCGAGGCTTTCCGTTTGTTCTGTAATTTACGTTTCTATAACATTAAATAAACCGGAACTACTGCAGTGGTGGAGGACAGCCTTAGCGGTGCGGCTTGGTTATGAGGAGAGTTCAATTCCCAGCGAGGAAATACGGCTGGCTAGAAAAGATATAGAAAACCTAGTTAGTTTCGTGGCTTCTATTGTTAAATAATTCAGGTATTGGACATATCGGATCATCTCCATACATGTCACCGCCAAGGTAGTATGCACGAGCCCTATCTCCGCCTTTGCATTCCTTCTTAAATCTGCAATTGCTGCACTTAGGGCCTCGCAAGTATTTCTCCGTATTCACGAATAGATCAAGTCCATTAACCAATATGTCCCTTAACGGTTTTTGCCTTATATTGCCTAGCTTCACGAAGTCGATGAATTGACAGGGATATACGTCGCCATTCGGGTAAATGGATATTATTTTTCTTCCGCATCCCCCCGTTGATTCCACGAATCGTAGATATGGCTCTGGATCCCCTCCGCTTCGTAGTGCAATGTAGATGCCGTCATATGGAGCCAGCGTTGTTTCTATCTCTAGCTTATCGGCATACTTCTCAGCATATTTAATAATGGTTTCCATGAATCTAGCGTATTGTTGCGGGGAGTACCACCACTCTCTTCCTAATTTACCGGCTCTGCCGCTTGCAGATAAGTGATAGAAAGTCACCCTATTAACTCCAATTGATGCAGCGAAGTCTATGTAATCAGCCGCTCTCTCTATATTCATGGCTGTCACGGTGAATCTAAGCCCAACATCTAGCCCAGCATCCAGCGAGTTCCGTATACCGGCTAATGCTAGTGAAAATGCTCCCTTGACTCCTCTGAATTTATCATGATATTCGGCATCAATGGAGTCCAGGGATATCCCAATATAGGAGAACCCTATCCCCTTAAGCTCCTCAGCGACCTCCCTCGTTATCATTGTGCCATTGGTCGATAATACCAGCTTAATGCCTAGTCCCGCGGCATGCTTAGCTATATCGATTAAGTCCCTCCTCATTAATGGTTCACCCCCGCTCATTAGTATTAGGGGAACCCCCACTTCCTTGAATTGATCCACTAGCCTCATTGCTTCCTCGGTGCTTAATTCGTGTTCATCCTCCATGCCTGCATCTATGTAGCAATGAATGCATTTCAAGTTGCATTTCCTAGTGATGTTCCATGAGACTATGGGCCTTACTATGCTTGAGAATTCACTTGGTTTATCANCTCCATATCTTCCTTTTATCTTAAATGATACGGTGCCGCGACCAGTAACCATTGTACTTATAGGGATCATTACGTGACTCAATAACGTATGGCTAATTTAACCTTTTTGCTTTAGGCATCGTCTTTTTAAGCGTGAATTCATCCATAGCTTTAATGACGAAGGCATCAATAAATGAGGCTGGGCATATTAATTTGGGCAAGGCAGAGGCATTGGCTAAATTAATTAAGGAAATGAAATTATCACAGGATAATTATGTAGATGATCGGTTCTACCCAAGCACCAGCATGGATGAGGATCTACAGTTAATGTTTTTTATAGCTATGACAGCAATAGATCATAGATTAGTGGTGCCAGGTCATTCTTATGAGGATGAGATGAACGGCAATAAATATAGAGGCGCAGATCTATTGTGGATAAGAGGTAAGCGCCTTTTTGATTCTGATCCATCGATATTCTCGCCAAGCAGATTAGCNACCATTGATTCATCCACCATTAAGCATTGGTTCGGCGATATTTGGGATTACGGTGTCAGGACATTTCTTTTACAGGATATTGGCATAAAAATGTCGAAGCTATTCAATTCATCCCCCACCGCATTAATAAAGAGAAGCGAGGGTTACTTATTTAATGGCGGTCATGGATTCATTGAATTGCTGAAATCGTTTTCAGCGTACACCGATCCCGTTGAGAAGAAGGCAATGCTTCTGGCCAAGTTCTTACATGGCCGTGGATTAATTAGATTCGTAGATACATGGAATGAGGAGGTCCCTGTCGATAATCACTTAACTAGAATAGCGATTAGGCTGGGACTAGTTGAGCCTTCTCAGCAATACATGGAAATGATAATGACGGCCACTCCATTTACTCCTCAGCAGGATATTGCGCTCAGATTTTCAATTAGATACGGATGGAAATTAGTGTCCATATTATCGGGGATAGAGCCATTTGTGCTGGACGATTTTCTCTGGAACTTTGGCAGAACTATTTGCACTACTGATGATCCAAAGTGCAAATACTGCCCGCTCAGTGACGTATGTAGCTTAAAGGATGCTCATCCCCGGGAACACGTATTTCATATAACTTACTGGTATTAAACAATCAAACTGGAACCTGAGAAACGCCTCTAATAAAGGGAATGGTTTCCTCATGTTATGGCTTTTTATTTTATAGTCAATCCTAGCTCTCCGCCTGAAGGGTACTGCTTCTACTGCTGAGGAGAATAGAATTGCTTATGGGGCTTCACTATTCGCGATAATGTTAAATCCATGTGGAAAGACCTCAATTTATGAAGATAAGGGCTGTAACGTTATTTAGCGAGGGAAACAAGGACCTGGCTATTCTTCCTCAACTTGATGCCGCAATCCAAAAGGCATCAAGAGAACTGAAATTAGAGGTTCTCACTAAACGAGTAACTTTTCCTTACATGGATGAAAAGAGAATAGATGTTAGTTCAATTGACTCCATGATGAATAAAATGGGATACGCATATTCTGCGTTAGCAGTTAAGGGATCCATTGATCCATCCATCTTCGTTAAATTAATGGCATCCACTAAGTCATATGGCAGCATACTGATAGATGAAGCGGATAAGGCGCCGCTGATTACTGNGGTGCTTAGGAGAATGGATTCTTCTATTTCCCGAAGATTCGCTGCATTAATTGGAAATGAACTGGAGACGCCGTATTACCCTGCATCAGTTAATGTAAGGGGCGGCATGGGCATAGCATTGGCGATTCTCTATCCTAGCGACTTAATTGGAGCGAGAAGCGTAAATGATATTAGAAATAGATTGGAAATGCTGCTGAGGAAGGCAGAGGAATTTGGGCATTTAGTGGCTGATTCAATTAGCGTGGAGTATAGGGGATTAGATGCATCTTTGTCTCCCTGGGGCTGGGAATCCACAGTGGATGTGTTGGAGCAATTCGGCTCCCGCATAGGCTCACCCGGCTTCATGAAGACTATATGGGATATCAATAGGGAATTAATGGCTCTATCGGTGAAGAATCTTGGCTTTAACGAGGTAATGCTGCCGCTGGCGGAAGATGAGCGATTAAAGGAAAGAGCTAGGGCTGGCTTCATAACTTTCAAGGATCTGGTCACATACTCATCGGTTTGCGTTGCCGGCGTCGATATGGTTCCAATACCGATGAACGATATAGATCATGTGGCTGGGGTAGTGGCGGATCTATACGCGGTCTCTCAAGNAAAGAAGAGGCCCATAGGGCTACGACTGATACCAAGCGTTAAGGAAACCGGCGACGTCGACATAGAGGGTTTTGGCGAAACTCCGGTTCTGAGAGTGAATCAATGAAAGAGCATTGCCGAAAAAGTAATTTAGCGTGAAGTCCCTCTTAATGAATATTAATTCTCCGACTATATGTTTTACTTGCTTTCTCCACTATATCTCTATCCCACTTCTCATAGTCCCAGTAACCTATTAATTGGTAAATCTCCTCCCTACTCATCATATCGCCCAATAATGATTTCTGTGTGCCCTCATTCTTAAGAGTCCTTAACGCCTTTCTCACAGCCCCCATTGCATACCTAAACGTGGTTACTGGAAAAATAACTACCTTATAGCCAAGCTCCTCAAAGCGTTTTGCAGTTATATAAGGCGTCTTGCCGAATTCCGTCATATTGGCGAGGAGAGGAGCCTTAACTCTCTGAGCCACTGTTCTGAACTCCTCCTCATCATGAAGAGACTCCGGGAAAATCATATCGGCTCCAGCCTCCACATACGCATTTGCTCTCTCAATCGCATCATCGAGTCCATTTACGTCCCTTGCATCGGTTCTAGCTATTATTATGAAGTTCTCATCACGCCTGGCATCGACTGCGGCCCGTATTTTCTTTATCATTTCATCCATTGAAACGACTCTTTTACCGCTTAGGTGGCCGCATTTTTTCGGGAATTCCTGGTCCTCTATATGAATCGCGGCTGCGCCTGCATCCTCCATGCTTCGCACAGTTCTGGCGACATTTATTGTCTCTCCAAACCCAGTATCCGCATCAACTATAAGCGGTAGATCCACTGTGCTGGATATATACGAGACTTGAGTAGCCATCTCCGTCAGCGTGAATACGCCTAGGTCAGGTAATCCAAGCATATTAGAGAATGCGGCTCCTCCGAAGTACATTGCCTCAAAGCCCTCTTCGGCCGCCATAATTGCAGTTATAGGGAGAAAAACGCCTGGAGCAATTATTATTCCATCCTTATTGAGCCTTTCCCTGAATCGCCTTCTTATCTCCGACTTATCTAGTCCTCTTCTGAATAGGATTGGGTCCATCACCATAACATAGATATCCATTTAATAAATGTTCTGCAGTGAGCTACCTCGCCCTTAAGGGCGAGGCTTCCCGCTTCCCCGTCCCGCCTTGCCCATCGTTATGGGTAGTGGGCGGAGCTCCACGGGCACCACGGGCGGCTCCCACCCCGCACGCCTCAAATGATTAAGAGCGGAATTATAATCCCTATCAGCCCTCCAACCACACCTGGGACACTCAAAAACCCCATCACTCAACGCTAAGTCCTTTACATAACCACACTTGACGCATGTCTTCGAGGAATTCCTAGGATCCACTAAAACCAACTTCTTCCCATACTTCCCCAACTGATACCCTATGACGCTTCTGAGCTCATGAAAAGCGACGTCGTGAAGCCTCATCCTCATCCTCCTCCCAGACTTACCAATAAGCTGCTTAACGTGGACATCCTCCATAACCACAGCATCATAATGCTCCGCAAAATACCTCCCCAATTTCATGTACAAGTCCCTCCTCAGATTCGCTAAATGCTCATAAGCCCTCGCTAACTTAATTTTAGCCTTGAACCAGTTGCGGGAGAGCTACCTCTTCCTAGATAGCTCCTTATGCAGCCTCCTCACCTTCTTCAATGCCTTCTCATAGGGCCTCAAGTTTGGGAGGTACTCCCCATCAGAGGTCACGAG
>LOBW01000056.1 GCA_001516585.1 Thermocladium sp. ECH_B | reverse complement strand
GAGATGCTGCAGGGTAAGTCCTTCTCATCAACCATTAATGATTGGGCAATTATGCGGCACTTATCCCCTAAATTAATTGTGTGTTCTATTTCTATTGAGACATTACCCGAATCATCGTCGTGATCGCTCCATGGTTCATGCATTACTATTTTCTCATTAAGGGCGTTTTTAACTTTTTGAGTTCTTCCAAGGGATTTAAGGAAGACTCATTTGGTGAGCTACCCCATCCTTAAGGGGCTTCCCGCTTCCTTGCCCCGCCTTGCCCATCGTTATGGGTAGTGGGCGGAGCTCCATGGGCACCATGGGCGGCTCCCGCATGCCTTGCCCATCGTAGGGTGTTGTAGGCCTCACAAGCCGCTTCCAAGGGCCTTTAACGCCCTCAGCGTTTGTTCATTAGTGTATGCTCTAAACCTAAACCCCACGATGGGCATCAGAAAAATAGGAACGTCACTAATATAAAGTTATTTTCCTCATCCCTGCCATAAATTGCGAGGTTTCCTCATCCCGATAAAAAGAACGAGAGCCTCGCCTTTTAGTCAGTTGGTGTGGTGGGATTACGCTCTTGTTTAGCCGGGGTAGTTAGTTTCCCTGATCAATCTCTAGGGAATGAGGAGGGGTCGATTACTCACAATACCAAGGGAAGGAGTAGTACTTGTAAAGTGGCGTAATTCACAAGGCCTCGGGGGGCCCTCGCCAAATGGCGGGGAGGAGGTCAAGAAATTCCTCTATGATTGTTTTGTAAATAATTTGTAAAAACCGTTTTAATTAGGGCTGGATGAGGATGATGCGTGGAACAAGTAAATGTCTTTAAAAGAGAGAGTAGGGATAAGCTTACTATAATGTTTAGCGATATAAAGGATTGGAGAAGAATGCTTATATGGTTGCTTGGGGGATCCCGAGGTGGATGGATGAGGTTCCAAATAATGTTAGCATTAAGGGAGAAACCCATGAATCCAAACCAATTAGCCAAGCATTTGGGTGTTAATTATAGAACCATTATTTATCACTTGGAGATATTGGAGAAGCATGGATTAGTTACTAGGGCTAATAAAGGCTATGGAGTGCCTTACTTCCTGAGCGATTATGTGGAGAAGAATTGGGAAATAGTTGATAGCGCAGTAAGGGCAGCGAGGGGAGAGAGATGATAGGCATGTATTGGATCATCGATATAGCATTAGTGATTGGGGACTTATTGTTGGCGATAATGATAGTGCGTAACTATTACTCAATAGGCTTCACTAGAATAGGCAGATTNCTCTTGATTGCTTCATTAATGTTTTTGCTAGAGGGGCTAGTGATGCTTGTGACTTATTATAAGTGGGCAATTATGGGATACGATGAAACGATAGCTTTGCCGTCTCTAGCAATAACAGCGAGCAGCCTCGTGGGAATCGCCATTCTTTATTACATATCAAAGCTCTAATTCATTCCTTGAAAGAGAAGACTATCGCTCTTTTTATGGTTGAGAAAAAATACAAATGCCTTCATATTGAGCACCTTAAACTTATATTAGGGCTTTAATCCTTGATCAAGTAGGGTTAATTTTTCAATTAATGGGTAGTCCGTTGAGTGGCTTGCCGTTGCTGTTGCTGCATTTGCGCGCGAACCCTCCTGCATCCACGTCCAGTGCACATCGGCGCTATGAATCCAACCTTTTGTCCAGGCGGTGCGTTTCTAGGCACTGGTGTTCCTCCATGCTGGTGTGATCCTCCTCCATGTGGATGTGCATACGCGCTCATTGCCTTTCCTCTAACTAATGGATACTTCCATGACTTGCTCTTAGCTAGGTGGTACTTTGCTCCGGCTTTTACCATTGGTTTCTCGGTTCTACCACCGCCGGCCACTATCCCTATCGTTGCCCTGGAGCGGGAATCCACATCAACTATTATACCGCTGGGCAGTTGTATGCTGGTGAAATTGCCCTTGTGCACTAGCACCACTGCATATGAGCCATTGGATCTCGCGTATTTGCCCCCATCCCCAGGACGTTTTTCTATGTTGGATATCATTGTTCCCTCAGGTATGGATTGTATCGGCATTATATTGCCGGTCTCCACACGTGCGCCGGAACCGAATTCTATTATTTTCCCCACGTATATTCCCTCGACGGCTGGCAGGTACATTTCTCGACCATCTTGCAGAACTATGTGGGCAGCTGGTGGAAATACTCCGCTTATATGCATTAATTCCTTTACAATGCCTTTAATTGTCCCCCGTAGCTGGGATTCCTCGTACCTTATATACCGGAGAGGGGCATCGCGTCTCCACTTGGGATTAATGAATTGCGATCCTCCTCTTCCTCTTCTCTGCACTAATATTCGCTTACCCACTTTTCCTCATCAAGCCAAAGCACTGCATGGTTTAAAAAATTTGCCCTAATGTGTTGATGGAGGGATAGTTACTGCTATTCTCGAGCGGGCGACACCAGGGGTAAAGCTTTCTCTTCTTCTGTTAATTTAACACTATCTTAGTAATATATGTCAGTGTTAATATGAGATATTATTTATAAGCAAATAGGTATGCGGTATTTCTTCATGGCTTCCTCTCAGGTCCAGAGGCAGGTGGTGGCTGTCGCCGCTATGGATGCGCGAAATATAAAGATATATGTACTACAGGTAATGAAAGACCTAGTGGTTAATTCAAGAGGTCGACTCGTCACGTTAAGGCCGAGCAAGCTAGCGCAAGACATAAGCATTAAAAGCAGGAAGTCTCCGCGAGCCGAAAGCGTAGTTATACGGAACTTCCTTGAGGAACTAGTGGAGAAGGGCCTTATAAAGGTAGTCAAGAGAAGCGCTAGAGGGAAGGTTTATGGAATATATAGGGAATCAGATCTTTGGAAGATGTTGGTAGGTTATCAGCCTCGAAGTATATTGAGTCTAGTGGAGTCTGTGGAGAATGGGGAGGAATCTACTGTGATAGAACAGGCATAGCTCTAATTCACTACATTTTAAAATAAGCTTAAGCATAGGCCGTGATGTCTCTAGATACTGGCCTTGAATTCGTTTCTGATCATGTGATAAGGATCATAAAGAGCGAGGTGGCCCAGAAATTATATGAGGCCGGCTACACTCAATTGGGGATATCAAGGGTTCTAGGCGTTACTCAACCAATGGTTAACAAAATATTATCTAGTCGTGAAGAAACTAGGCGAAAGGCTATAGAGGAGGGGCTAGATCTGAGCGATATCGATTCAATAGCCAATGTGGTTGCGTCGCTCGTGCTCTCAAACAAGTCTCAAGCCGCGTTGGAGTATCTAACCAATAAATTAATGCTCAATTTATCTCACTTGGATTATTGTGAATCTCATAGGCGCATTAATCCCAAGATACCCATTGATTGTAGGGTATGCGGCTTGCTGCTTAATCCAAGGGATATGGTTATACGGAATCTAGTCGCTGCAGTTAATGAGATAGAGAGTTCGCCTCAATTCACTAAGTTAATACCCAGGGTATTGATGAATATTGCGGAGGCAGTTCCTGATCCACGGAATGAAATGGATATAGCGGCAGTTCCTGGGAGGATAGGTATAGAGAGGGGGATGCCGAAGGCTTGGGGATTACCATCATATGGGGTAAGCACTCATCTGGGGAGGATATTATTGGGTGTTGCTCATGCAAGGCCAAAAATACGGGCCGTCGCCTCGATTAAGCATGATAGTGAGATAGAGAATGCACTTAAGCTATCTAGGCTTAAATACTCTGTATTATCCCATGAATCTGCTCCCACAGAGGATGAAATAATAGAACTAGTTGCACGCAGCGCATCCCTGGGGGATTTAGATGCAGTAATAGATTTGGGCGGGTTTGGAATAGAGCCAATAACCTACATATTTGGAATGGACTCGCTTCAAGTGATCCATAAATTAAGGAATATACTAGACCATATGCAATGAGTTGCCGATGTTTATAATCTAAGGAAGAGCCCACGCCGATTTAAAGGTTGAAAACATCGGCGCGCATCATTTTATGAAGGTGAGGCGATGTGCATCCCCTTAATTTCAGAGTTTATTCATAATGCCTCATCTAAAATGCCAGCATAGATGAATTAAGGCAGCGCGCTTCATTATTTGCCTACTTTATCCTCTAGCCGTAAAAATGATATTAATTGAAGCATTTCGGAGTTATTGGCCTTGAATATATCCTTAGCCAGCTCTATACTTTCATCCAAGTATTTATTGAGAATCGATAATGCCTCCTCTGTTTTTCCTCCTAGTATTGTAATTATGTTTAATCCTGCACCGGCTTCCTCTGGATTATTAGCATCTAGCCCTAAGTAATCCACTATATCATCCCTGACTTGATAGGCTATTCCCATTAAGTTACCCAGCTTCCTTAGTTTAGCGATTGTGTCTCTATCCGCATTAGCAGAATAGCCGCCGACCACTAGTGCAGCCTCTATCAGTGATGATGTCTTATATGAAACTGTCTTCATGTAATCATTTAGAGTGGCCTTCTTCATGTACTTATACTCCATCTCATATGATTGACCAATAGAAAGTTTTATCGAGGCATTTATTAATTCGAAAACGATTTTCTTATCCGACATTATTGCATACTCTATCGACTTGGCGATTATCAGATCGCTGGCAAGCATGGTATTTTCTAGCCCAAACATGTGAAATGGCGTATTGCTTCCCCGCCTCACCGCGTGGCCATCCATTATGTCGTCTTGAAGCAGAGAGGCAATGTGAACCAGCTCCACTGCTACAGCCGGCCTAATTGCATTTATGATATTGCCGCTAAGGGAATACGTGGTTAATAGCGCTAACATTGGTCTAACCAGTTTCCCCCTATTAGTTAAGTAATGCCTAACTGCGTTTTTCAATGCCTCCGGCATATCGATTCCCATGAAAATTTTCTCCAACTCATCAGATACCATATTTAATCCACTTAACACGACGCTAGGCAACGATATCATTTTGCCTCACCTATATTTCTCCATAGGTAAATAAGTTTTTCACTTATAGAAAAATAACATGAATACAAGGAAGCCAATGCGAGGGCCATTCCATGGTAAAGATCATTACTAACAACGATGCCTTAATGGGGAACTGAATTATTTTTCACGGTAACAGATAATGTTTTTACATCATTATTTTTCGAAGGGCGATTCCTCATTGATGCAGGTTAATGCCTAAAGGGGTGGGACTGAGGATGTGAACCCAATGCAGCTTGGGTTGAGGGAATCCCATGGCTCGCCTACCATGAGATGAGCGGCCGAGGAGCTAAGTCCCATCCCATGAATATTAAGTCCTCTGGTTTAGCTTAGAGATTTCCTGGAGGAGGAGGCTTTTAGTGAAATATTTATTATGCGTTGCAATTAGTCAAGTGATTCATGGAAAACAAGTGGATGCCGTATTTATTAGTGCCGGTGGCAGCTATGGTGTTTGGCTCCATCTTATCCATTGGATTAGCATCCATTCACGTCACATATGTTCCCTCTGGTCCTCCGTTTAATCAAAACAATACCGTGGAGTCGGGCATTTATAATGTATTGATAGTTATAATGTTGATGATAATCATGACTGGTCTAATATATGCCATGGTGAGGTATGGTAAGATAAGGCTCTTCACGGCCGTTAAGGCAGCATTGATAACTATTATGGTGTTCTCCATGATCTTATTCTTTATGGGAATATTCTCATATCAATATGGCGTATTCTTATTATATAATGCATTTATATTCTATGCATTAGCTATCGTGGTCTCAGCCATCATAGTTTATTGTGCCTTGATTAGGGAAGGAGTATGCAGCGTGGTAAGTATAACGCTTTATAGTTCAATGGCTGGAACCATATTGTCAATAACGTTTCCGCCTCTTACATTATTAATATTGCCGGCTGCATTGGCCATATACGATATTTTTATGGTATATAAGGGATTATTGGGAAAGCTAGTTGAATCTAATGGTAACGAGGAGAAGAGGGAGAAGCGCAACATATTAAAGGGATTAATGGTTGACTTAGGCGATTTGGGAATTGGGGTCGGCGATTTAGTTGTTTACTCAATGATATCTAGCCTAGATGTCATTTCCTCAATTCATTATGGATCTTTCGCGGCTTTTCTGACTGTTCTGGGATCTATAGTGGGCGTGTCAATTGGCTTCGTTTTAACAATTAAGGTGCTGCTTCCCAAGAGGGGGTACGCACCAGCGCTCCCTATACCGGTGGCCCTTGGCTTAATTCCTTTTATAATCACTATACTCCTTTGAGGATGAATTGAAGTATTCCATCCTTTCCTTATTAAGCGGGTGACTCCTGATGATCGTGACCCAAGGGTTGTCACCGAAACTTTCGATTTTCATTGTATCAACAAGCTCCGACGACTTATTTATCGTTATTGGTTAAAATAGATGTTCACATTATAAACAATGCCATAATATCCATTGCTCATGGAGATACAAACCGATTATAGATGCCCCTCATGCAACGCCAATCTAGTGCTAGCGGAGAACTCAATATCCCTGACGCTATATTGCCCTCATTGCAATATCCATGCCTCCTTCGGCAAAAAAGATATCTTAAGGAATTATGTGGATTATGAGAGGCATGAATTCAAATGGAAGGAAGCAATGAATGATATATATTACTCCATAATTGCCGCAATGCATTGATTCCTGCACGGCATTGGGGCCTCATGTCCTATAAATAAGATATAACTCGCTCAGATTATGGGTATTAATTAATGGAATATTGGAAATTAAGTTATAGCCTCTCTTCATGGTGATTCTATTTATCTCCACATATAGCCTGCTTATTCTTGCTTCGCTGATATCGAGGCTGGGCGAAAGAAATGATATAACCACTCCATCAATGTTTGCCGGAATAATATTAGAATCAGCTAAATATATGGCGAATTTATTCACTAATTTCCTTAGCTTATAGTGATCAATGGCTACTCGCATGGGAATTATTAGTTCAATATCATGCGAATTAATAAACCTGAGTATTTTGGAGTCCATAAGTACGTTTTGCAGCAAATCACTGACATAAATTGCCTTTATGCATTCCGCATTATTAGCCAGCATATGCCTATTGATCAATACGATAGATGTGGTTGCTATGCCGTCAAAGCCAGCCACACACTCGTGGCTGAACATGAGNTTCTTAATTATCATTACCTCACGCCACTATCGCTGGAGAAAATGAGCCTAAGCAACTCATCAATGCTCACCTCAAACACGCCAGTTGGGTTCTCCAGCCCCAGCTTTACCAATATATCTGGATTGACCTCAAACGCCTTGCCTATGGTGAAGCCGCTCACAATTATCTTAACTGACCTACCGCTTATCCCGTTTTCCTCATTTATTGCCTCATACTTGGCCTCCAGTCCCAATTGATTAATTAATGAGCTGGACATAACCAGCACATCGGTTAACGTCACTTCATTGCCGGTAATTGCGAAGCCTAAATGATTCTCCTCAATTACGCTGCTGCCATTAATGGAGGCCACCCTACCCACCTCAAATACTTTGGGCTTCCTTGGGGCCAAAGTCTTGTTTCTCGCTAGAAGGGAAATCAGTTGAGGCCATATAGCTGTTCTAACCATGGAGTAAAGTTCGCTTATTGGATTAACTAACTTAATTGGTGTTCCTCCAAGCGATGCCAGGTAAGGATCAGTAAGCACGTAATTCATTACCTCTTGAGCCCCTAGCCCTATCATTGCCTCCCTAATTAATCCAATTAGTCTAGTTGCTGGGTGTAACCGTCCACTGGATGGTGATGGCGGGTTTATGCCGCGCAACTCGTGGTATCCTTTAATTATGGCAACATCCTCTATTATATCGACGGCATGTATCACGCCTAGCCTATATGGAGCAATCCTCACTTGGATCAATTCCTCACTCGACTTGCTTGCATCGTGCCTAGCCCTCAATAATAGATCCACTGCCTCATCTATGCTGAGACTCGTGCCTAGCCGCTCATTAATATCCCTCAACCCTATTCGCCTCTCAGTTGGTCTTAGATCCGCCTCACTAATGGCATTGGTTCCTATTATTTCAACCACGCGATTACGCGTTCTCTCCCGTAAACCATAAACAAATATGGTGAATACCTCCCTTAATGATTTAACATCGGTTGCCGTAACATCTATTAAAATATCCCTAGTGCTGGGATCAACCTTGGTTAATTCGCTGCCCAGCACTGGCGCAACGGCTAAAATTCTACCATTACTATCAGCTATTATGGGCACCCTCCCATTAAGTATAGCGTATTCCCCATACATTTTCCCCTTTTCCAGCGAGAATAGCTCTGTGCCTCTTACCTCCCTATTCATTTCCAGGGGCACATATGAGACATCATCCATATTCGCTTGCCTATACACTACCGGTAGATCCACCTTAGATAGATCATAAACTCCTATGGATGCCCTCCTCCGATTCCTTCCATAAATGATGGATAACTTTTCTTGCAACTGTATCATTTGACGGATAGCTTCATCGCTGAGGGAGAAATCGCGCATTATGGCGAAAACAACGTACTTCCTATTTGGGACATCATCTATATGCGATAAATCGGTTCTCCATGTGGATTCAAGTCCGGCTAATCCCACTTCAATGCCTAGGATCCCCTTAAATGTCCTTGATATTCCCTCAACCGAGAAGTGGTCAGGTCTATCGTGAGTAACCTCTAGCTCAACCTTCTCGCCCTCTACCTTATCTATCTCAATTTTCGCGAACTTGATGAGCTCCCTTAATTCATCGATCCCCAACTTACGTCCAACCAATGTCTCCAAATCATGCAGGTCAATGGAAATGCTCACGCGACCTAACGCCATCCACGTAATTTAACATTTTTGGAGAATCCTCCAAGCCATCTGAGCTCCTCCATAAGGGCGAGGTTTTTCGTTTATTTTATAATGTGGTGGGGGTACCCAGAAGAAATGCTACCAGGGATGCTATTAATGGTATAGTTAAGTTATCCTCGACTCCATAGGCCTCGGAAACAACTACGGCGGCACCCAGGGCAGCCAGATCTATGGGCCTAAGTCCTAGCACTAGGAGCACAAGCATGTAAATGACTAAACCTCCTATTGATCCCTCTATTGTGGAAGTTGAGTACGGCAATTTATGTCGTCCAATAGCTGTTCCAATTAATGCGCTGAATGTATCATAGAAAATCAGTGCCAGGATGCCGTATGCAGCATATGATCCAAATGCCGTATATGATGCATAGACGCCGATCGCGCCCATTAGTACGCCTAGGTATCCGCCCCGCTTCTCATAATCTCTCTCTATATTTTTCAATGTCTCATTAAACATATTCTCCAGCTTATTGAACGTGATTATCACTTCATCGCCTCCGCCCCTTTGAATTGTGCCTAAGATCTTTATTAATTGATCCCTGAATGATTGCCGAGCATCATCTAGCGCCTCACTTATTACCAGCGATATGATTGGTCTTTTCAATTGAGTGGCATATAACATCGCGGCAAGAAATAAAAGTATTAAATAATAATATGTTATCAATTGTAGCTGGAGTCCTATTATGAATGGAGCGATGAGAAACACAGATAATATCAAGTGAAAAAGCTTTCTATAAAGCAATGCCTTAATCCTGGCTATTCGACTCATGCATCCAACGAAGCATTTCAACTATTTAAGCACTAATTTCTCCAATAAATTAATCAAGAACTCGGATCCGCAAGTTACTGATTCATTGAGGTAAACAGGGAGTGAAAAATGATTGCTAAGATAAAAATTGCATCATTAAATGTAAATGTAGATGCGGATTAGCGCTCTATCTCTTAGTGTTAAGAGTAACGTAGGCCACCATATCCAATACTTCCATTTTGTTAAATGCCTCCTCTATTGTTGAACCCACGGCAACTGCGCCGTGCTTCTCTAGTATCACCAAATCATTTCCCTCCTCAATGCGTTTAGCGACCTCATTAGCTAGTTCTGGGGTGCCTGGTTCTATGTATGGGACGGTTCCCACGCCGCGAGAGTATGATTTCAATTCACTAAAGGATTTATCTAGCTCAATGCCTGAATTACTTAATGCCAATACGTTAGGGGGATGAGCGTGAAAAACAACATTATATTTAGTCCTTTTGTATATCTCGACATGCATTCTCCACTCGCTGGATGGTTTTCTATTACCTCGTACTACCTCTCCATTGATATTGATCTCTATCACATCATCCTCCCGTAATTCTAGCTTGGAGAAATTGCTTGGCGTTATAAGAATAATATCATTAATTCTCACGCTCATATTGCCCCCCATTAATGTATTTAGCCCTACATCGTGGCTCAGCTTGAAATACTTCACAAGGAGTCTCCGATTCTCCACGCTGTTCATGGAGTTATGGGAATCAAGTTCCCTTAAAAACTATATCTTTATTAAGTTCTATTTCTAATTTATCTAATTATACGCATGGGGGAAGCCTCGCCATTTATGGCGGGGATGAGGGGGGATAGCTTTATATTAGTGACGTTCCTGTTTTTCTGATGCCCATCGTGGGGTTTAGGTTTAGAGCATACACTAATGAACAAACGCTGAGGGCGTTAAAGGCCCAGTTGGAGGCGGCTTGTGAGGCCTACAACACCCTACGATGGGCAGACACATACTTCTACCATGAGGATGGGAAGGGATTAACCCTCACGGAGTTGAGGCAATTAGCCCTCGACTTGAGGAAACAAGATGAGGAGTACCAACAATTATACTCACAAGTAGTTCAACAAGTCGCGGATAGATATTATGAGGCTAGGCAGCGCTTTTTCGATGGGCTTGCAAGATTCCCGAGGGAGAAGAAACCCCATAAGTACTACATTGATTTATCCGCAAAGCGGGTGGAGGATACAGGTTAGGGAGGGGACTAAGGGCAGGAGGCTCGTATTGAGGTTATCAAGTCTAGGCGTGTTCAAATTAATTGTTCATAGGGACTTTCCACTGGATAGAGTTAAACGCGTGGCTGTGAAATTGACTAGGAGTGGAAAAGTGTATGTCTCATTCATTGTTGAAAACCATGAATTCCCGAAGCTGCCAAACACTGGGGAGGCGGTGGGGATTGATGTTGGTGTGGAGAAGCTTCTCGTGACTTCGGATGGGGAGTACCTCCCAAACTTGAGGCCTTATGAGAGGGCATTGAAGAAGGTGAAGAGGCTTCACAAGGCCCTATCGAGGAAGAGGTATCTCTCCCATAATTGGTTCAAGGCTAAGATGGAGCTTGCTAGGGCTTATGAGCATTTAGCGAATCTGAGGAGGGACTTGTACATGAAGTTGGGGAAATACTTTGCAGAGCATTATGATGCTGTGGTTATGGAGGATATCTCCGTTAAGCAGCTCATTGGTGGGGCGAATAGGGGGCTTAGGAGGAGTCTCCAGGACGCTGCCTTCGGCATGATGCGTACAGCAATAAAGTATCAAGTGGAGAAGTATGGGAAGGGGTTCATCCTAGTGGATCCAAGGAATTCCTCGAAGGCGTGCGCCAAGTGTGGTTACATGAAGGACTTAGCGTTGAGTGATGGGGTGTTTGAGTGCCCAGTCTGGTTGGAGGAGTGATAGGGATTATAATTCCGCTCTTAATCACTTGAGGCGTGCGGGGTGGGAGTCGCCCGTGGTGCCCGTGGAGCTCCGCCCACTACCCATAGTCCGNAGCTATGGGCAAGGCGGGGCNNGGAAGCGGGAAGCCTCGCCCTTAGGGGCGGGGTAGCTCACAGTCAATGCACGGCATAAATAAATTAATTGATTAATTATTCATTACTGAAAAACATATAGATTAAGTAAATTAGGAAAACTTTATATAAGACACTTCTTTCAGGAAATTATGTATCAAATAGATAATGAGGAACATACATGGGCGCTCATAGCTTGGATAATACCACTAGTAGGCGGCATATTAGGAATAATAATAAAACCAAACTCCAATTACGTGAAGCATTGGTCCTACTTAAGCATAACCTTCGGACTAGTAATAATAGTGATTGATGTAATTTTGGGAATATTATCATTGGCAACATTTTTTGTTCCATTTTTGTTCATTATATTCAAGATAATAGGGTATCTATTCGATATTGCTTTCTTAGTCATATGGATAATTGGAATATTAAGGGAACGCGCAATGCTTTATTGGAAGCCCCCTGTATTGTATGATTTTGCGAAAATGATGGGTGCTCCCTAATAAGTAAGAATTATCGCTATAAACTCTAAAGCGTGGTGAAAAGAATCATTATTTACGCTCTCGGCGTTGATTTATTGGTTAAGTGGGCTAATCGTTCCCATGTTGCTAGGAATGATGAATAAGCGATCTCGCCCATATTGACCGGC
>LOBW01000055.1 GCA_001516585.1 Thermocladium sp. ECH_B | reverse complement strand
CAAATAATTGCCATCGCTCATGGCTTTGCAGTAAGAACCTTGACTATGGATTACCAAAATGGGGGGTTAAGGGGGCGAAAAGCCTCGCCCTTCAGGGCGGGGAGGAGGTCAGAAGCCTTAACCCAACCACTATATGCCCAAGCCGCCACGCCGCTTAATGCGGCGCCTATTAATGCTTGGGAGAATGCATAGGCAATTATCGATGCCGCGACCAGGATCAACACAATCATTCTTCTCTTGAGAACTAGGGGGGACGCTAAGGCAGCCATGTAGAGGGCGGGTTGACCCGTGAAAAGCACTATGCCTGTTCCAAGCGATAAGCCGAGCCCCACCGCATCAATGATAGAGATACCTATGCGCTTCTGCCTGGGAGCCTCGGTTCCACGCATCAATATTGCGCTAATGATGGCGGCGGCATATGATGCAATGGATATGGATAACGGCAACCAGTAACTCCGCAATATTGAGAGGGCAATGGATATGGATGAAGCCATTATCGCTGTTGATTCCCAGGTCCGGAGCGATAGGTAAACAGAGTCCCCGATCCCCATTATTAAGCCGGCAAAAATCGTGGGGATTAGGATCAGCCATTTCAATGCATTCATATACATTATGATGAAGATCGCCACGTATATCCATGACCACGTTATGTTAATTAGGGGCCCCATATAGTGAGGCGACCTCAATCTTACTCCCCGCATAATGGCTATGCCGATATAGTAAGGAATCAATGGAATTAAGGCGGAAACCATGGGTAGCCCAGCCTCCCTCATAGTTAATGGAAGCAATAGGAACGATATTAGGTTCAATGCTCGCGATACGAATGAGCCGGGGCCTAAGCCTTTTTTCAATTGATTCACCCTACGGTTTCAGCAGTATTTTACCGATCTTTCTCCCATTTCTCAAGTCATCAAGTGCCTTTCCAAAATCCTCCAACCCATACTTAGCCACGACAGGCTCCACGCTATGATTCCTCATTAATTCAAAGGTCCTCCAAATATCTCCTCTATGCGCGGCTACATTGCCTATTATTGATATGTCCTTCATTATGGCGTAGCCCAGCTTAAACTCGTAGGCCTCGTTTGGATTAACATTCCCTATTAGCACTAATCTGCCGCCCATTCTAAGGCTNCTCATTGACTCACCAATGGTCGGCGTCCCCACATTCTCAATCACGACATCAACCTCGCCCACCCTCTTCTTGATTTCCTCGCTGAACTTGGGTCCAATTATCACATCATCCGCGAACCGCCGTAACTCCCTCGCCTTATCCTCGTAACTTGTCACCGCAATGACTCTGGACCCCATTGCCTTAGCTAATTGAACCGCATGGATCCCAACCCCGCCGCCGGCCCCCGTCACTAGCACTGACTCCCCAGGAATAAGCGAGGCCCTTCTTAATCCCTTATGAATCATGGCTAGCACGCAGGGAGTTAGGACAGCCAATTCATCGCTGACCCATGGCGGGACCTTCACTAAGGCATTCCCAGATATGCTTGCCTTCTCTGCGAAGAAACCATCGACATCCTCACCATAACTCCTCCTGGTTCTGCAATATACTTCCTCTCCCCTTAAGCACATGTCGCATGTTCCATCCGGTTCATAAAGCATTGGGACCACCCTATCGCCCGCCTTATACCTGGGATCCATTGATTCCGTAACCATCCCCACCGCCTCATGGCCGAGGATAACTGGAAAACGCATTCGGGGGTAATACCCCATTAACTCCAGTAAATCCCTATAGCAAAGGGAGGCATATGTTACTGACATAACAACGCGGCCCGGAGCCGCTGATGGTTCTTTAACGTCCATTATAGAGTAATCCATCTTTCCATTAACTATTACTGCCCTCACGCCACTAATGCCTAGGGAAACTTTAAAGCATTCGCTCCCCTCTTTTATTGGGTAAAATATTGTTTTTAACGAAATTATGCTCCTCCTTGCCCTTAGGCAGTAATACGCTTATATGGGAGCTTCGAATTATTGTGATGGAGCCAAGTAGATCAATTGATCAGAGCTTGCATTATATCCGATGACTATTCCCTGGGGATAGGAATACTCGCCCGTGAGCCATTAATTGTTACTTGGGATCCATTAATTGCGGTGTATTGGATCTCAGTGACTGGAGTCACATTATAATAGGCCCTATTGGCAACTATGTATCCATGCATTGCAGCATTTGAGAGCGGCGATAAGTCGCTGAACGATGTAGTATTATAAAGGTTAAGCTCTGTGAAGTGAGTGATTACATATATTACAACCAGCGCCGCTCTATCTGCAGCTAGCACCCCGTGGTAAGTGGATGGGTACCACGGCGTATCCGATATGCCTCTTATTATCACCCAGGGAACGCCTAATTGGGCATTGGCATACGCAAATCCAAAGCCCTCGTTCTCGCCTGCATCAGTCTCGTAAAGGGCGTTCTGAGCCTCCATCCAGGAAAGCGGTTCAGTCCATTGATTCGCCGACCCTATCACGCCCACTATTAGCCTAGCCGGTATGGAGCCTGTCACGTTTAGGCCTGTCGCATCAATTAACGATGTATTGCCGAGCATATTGGCCGCCGCCTCCGCTGTCTGCACTAGGCCCAGCGAGGCGGGCAGCACGGCAATGTAAGCATAGTTAGGGCTTGGCGTGCCGGGGCCGTATCCATACGTGGAGGCATTTTGAGGCATTGGTCCCTCTTCGCCGTATGTAGTTATTAGCGACTTGCTTATCAATGAGAAATTATTCAGCACCATTTCGACGCCGGTATAATCGCTTTGGAATCCCCTATTATGGTAATGAATGGATGATTTATCTACCACGAATGCCCCAACAACTACATCACCCACCCTCACATTTGGATTTCTTGATCCAGCTGTTCCGCTGAGTATTGCTGCTACCACATGGAAGTGAGTATCCATTAAGTAAGTAGCTAATTCAGCTGCATACTCCTTCTCGCCGCTCCTAACCAGAACCACGGGCCGACCATTTATTGATCCCAAGTAGAAGGCGTAGCCATCTATGTAGGCCACCGCTTGAACCTTCATAGCCGCCAATATCGGCGCCTCCTCCATAGCCATGGGGGTCACTATTCCTATGCGGGGAGTCTTGATTAACGCGAGGGCAGTACTTAGCGAGAGCTCAGTGCCGTTTACTGATTTAACGACTAATCCATTTAGTTCAAGCGCTTCAATGGTTTTGCCATATGTGTTGGCGATTTCATATTCCTGTGCCGCCACCATAATTGCCGCAATAACGGCTAGGGCCAGCACCATTATTGCTATTTTGGGGGGAGTCATGCCTCCGGTTTTTTCGCTCATCATATAATTAATTATTATAATATCCCATATATAAAAATTGTGGATACTAACAAATTTTTATTATAATTATTTAAATAACTGATTAAAGAGCAGATTTATAGATTAATCCTCAATTTCCGGAATGAATCTCCGCAACACCGCGTAGTAAAACGCTAAACTAAATACCGCAGCAAAGAAAATGGCCGAGAAAAGCATAGTATAGATCGCCGCCAATGGGATATTGATTAATTCATCAATCATACTCGCAGCGCTCACTCCGCTCATGCCCTCCACAAATATATAGGGGTACCTGCCCATCTGACCTCCTCCCCGCCTTGAGGGCGAGGGCTCCCCGAGGTCTAGGGGGTTACGCCCCATTACGGGCGCTACTCGGTGCCCCACATTCGCGTCGCGGGTCCTCCTCCCGGTATTGCGGGAGAAGTCGGCTCCCGCCCCCCATTCTCCAAGAATTGACCGGGAGAGGACGTTAAAGGGAAATAGTCCTTCTTTTTAAGCTTTACCCCCGCCCTAAAGGGCAAGGTTTGCCATTCATTTTACCATGCTGGTCGGCCATATATCGAGCAATCCAAACTCAACCAGGGTTCCAGTTACCACGCCAAGGGAGAAATTTATGGCAAGCACTGTAGTCGCTGTTTTAGCGTATTTAAGGAAAACGGCATCTTTTGTTCTTTTCCATTGGATCAACCATGCGGATATTGCAAGCGGCGGCCCCAGCGTTAAGGATAGGAAGGCTGCATGTAGATATATACCGTAAATGCTCATGCTTAATGCGGCATTAACGTTGCCTGTATGAATATATACATGGGTGAGCGCATCATAAGTTTGACTCATATTATTCCCAATTTAATACCAGTTATTAATTAAAAAATTCACCAGTGTTTATTTATTATGTGTAGCGAGAAACGCTAATTACTGGCCCTGACGGAGCTCTATGTTTTTTCCAATTCCTAATCCACTTGGAATGCCGCTTAATACTCTATGGCATTTATACCCTAATTAACCCATAATAATAGTTATTTTGTACAATAATCAACAATAACTAGTAGTGAAAATAGCCATATGCTACGGAGTTAACTAGTCTATATGTGGATAATGCGTATATAATACATAATTCATGAACAAGCAATGCCGGGCTTCTCAAATACGATAGGCCTGCTCAGGGAGTCGCCGACTAGGAGAATAGACTCGATACGCGAGCGGCTACGCCGAGAGAACAGGGACATAATAGTGCTATCCACTGGTCAACCAAGTATACCCCCGCCCCCTAGGGCTCGGGAGGAATTGGCTAAGGAATTGATTGGAGGCGGCATGGAGTTGTTCGGGTACACGCCGAGCCAGGGTATGCTTGAATTAAGGGAGGCAATATCGAGTGACTTGAAGATGACGGGAGGAATAGATGTGGATCCCAATGATGTAGCCATCACGGCAGGAGGCCAGGAGGCAATGTTCACCACATTCATGGCAATCCTTAATCCAGGAGATGAGGTCATTTTAATGGATCCAACATACTTCGGCTATAAGCCCATACTTGAGTACTTGGGAGCTAAGGTGAGGAGAATACGGCTAAGCATGGAGAATGGCTTCAAGATCGATGTGGAGGAACTAAAAAGGAGCATTAATCCAAGAACTAAGGCAGTGGTGCTGGTTAGTCCCGATAATCCCACTGGTACCATTATTGGAAGCAGCGAGGCAAAGGCATTGGCGGATTTAGCTCGGGACCGGGATTTCTGGTTAGTGTCGGATGAGGCCTATAGAATGCTAGTATATGAGGGGAGACATGAATATTTATATAAATATGCCCCGGAGAGAACCATATCTATAAACACATTCTCCAAGGATCCAGGCATGCCTGGGTGGCGACTCGGCTTTGTTTATGGACCAAGCGAGGCAATAAGTCGAGTAAAGCTAGCCGGGGAGGAATTAACGTATTGCCCACCAGCCGTGTCGCAGAGACTGGCCATTATTTACCTAAAATCAAGCGAGAGAATGAGCCACGTGCAGCGCATAGTTAATGAATATAGGAGTAAGAGGGATCTCGTAATTAACGAGATTAGGAAGCAATTGCCATATGCTCGCTTCCATATCCCGCGGGGCTCAATGTTCATATTTCTAGACTTATCCAGCAAAGTAATTAATGGAGACTTATTTGCAGAATACGCTTTAACGAGCCACGGCGTCGCCGTTGTTCCAGGTAGTTACTTCAGCGATAAGTACAGGGGAGCCGTCAGGGTGTCCTTCGTATGGGAACCCAGCGATAGATTAATTGAGGGAATCAATAGGCTGAGCGCTGCTGTGGAGTCATGGAAAGAACCCTTAATTAGAGCATAGGTCCCTCTTAATGAGAGGCGGCTCCAGCGGCCTAAGCTCAGTAACTTGATGATCCACTAAGCGCCAATTTTCAAACCTGAATCTCCCATAGATTATTGACTTCGCGTCAAGCAGCATGGGGAACCACAACTTATCGTCCTCCCACATCCTATCATAAGGCACGTTCCTCACATTAAACCACACGGGCCTCGCCTCATCACTCTCCATTGGTGTTCCCTCATATCCCGACGCGGTAAATAAATGAACGAAGTGAACGGACTCCACGGAACCCTTGCTCCAGTTCCAAAACTCAAGAAGGCCAGACCACTTGAGCCCAAGCGGAATTAGCCCCACCTCCTCCCGAGCCTCGCGTATAGCAGCCATGCATATATCCTCGCCTGGCTCTACCTTGCCGCCAACGCCATTATAGTAACCAGCGCCGAGGCCCCTCTTTTTCTCTATTAGGAGAACCTCATCGCCGCGCCTTATATAGATCAATACTTCTAGAAAAACCATGAATAAGGAGGAAATGACTGTTTTTAACCTTAACCCTGGATCCGAAGCATTGATAATCATTGGGAGCAGCACCATGCCGCTAATGAGCCTTGGTAAGGATGATGCGGCCGCCGGGATTTGAACCCGGGATCTGCGACGTGGCAGGCCGCCGTCCTGATCCAAACTAGACTACGGCCGCTCATCTTTCGCATTAAATGGCTGGATTTTTAAGGTTTCCCCTCCATATCTTAACCCTGTGCAGACATGACTTGGCTTCGCTCATAGCGACTGCACTTTCCTCTTGACAATAATGGCTGCAGCAGCGCCAATTAGGATGGCGACGACCACTATTATTATGATTATTACTATGGCAAATGGATTCATGTATTGAACAACGGTAGAAGAAGGAAGAGCGGGGGGAACCACTAAGTATCTGGTCGATTCATTCCGGTTCATTATTACTTGGTAATGATCACTTGTGCTGGTTGCAGTAATTGGTATCAATGTCGCGTATTTCGGCAAAGGCATTATTAGTGGCGCTTGCAGTTCTTCCAGTGTTGTGTTTATTATGGTGGTGCGGCTGGGTATGACAAGTCCTTGCCCCATAATCACTATAAGGCTGGGATTGATCTCCCTGTAAGTAACTGTGATTATCGATACGTTTATCTCATGTCCATAAATGTATAGCGTCTCATTGCTGCTGGTCTCATTAATTATCGGTCTTAATCCGGTCATATTGCTAATATTTATGAAATAATAATAGGCGGCAATATATGGGATGAGCGGCGCATTAATGAATATGGCCCTTCCATTAATTACTGGAGCGGAGCCTAGTATGGAGAATAATGATGATGGCCACGGAGACGGGGCAATTAAGCTTGGCTGGACTGCGGCATTCAGAGGGGAAGCCACTGGTCCATACATGGATTGAGCAAGGAATGGTAAACCCATGTATACATACCCATTATTGGCGGGGGCCCCCGTCGGTAACCGCACCATAATTGTGATGTTTCCCCGTGGATACTCATTAATTGGAGCCAGCCTCACTGGGGGTGCCCAGGACCCATTTTGAATATTTTGAATGATTTCCTCAGCCTCTTTGCCGGTCACCCATGAGTACCCAATTCGGATTGATGATCCATTAAGCAAATAGACATATAATAGATATGATTGATCAAGCGACACATTGCCTAGGTACATTATTGTGCCGCCCCTCATAAATGGAAGAGCATATACAACAGGCGACCCGCTTGAGTTTAAAAGCAGGACTTTATACGTGGGCACGGCCACATACATGGTATAATTACCTGGATACATGTGCCCAATTGATGAATTACCTATTGATTGGGCTTGAACATTAATGCTCACTGGAATAATGGATTGAGTTGTTTGAGGCGTGGTTGATTGCGCGTAGGCCATAGCGGCTAATGCCAATATAGATGCGATTATAGCCAGCACCGCAATTATTATCCTCATGCTATCGCCGATAAGGGAGTCGTAGAGTCAATAAATATTACTAATCCCTATATTGATTCCCTGGACTTCACATACTAGTTACTAGTACATGAAGGAACTAGGAACTAGTATTTTAACTAGTGGGCATTTCCAGAGAGCTAATGAAGGGCGAGTTAAGGGATACTGCGCTGAGGGTCTACCTATTATTGGTTAGCGAGGGACGATCGATGAGCATTAGGGAGGTTCAGAAGGCATTATCCCTATCCAGTCCAGGCGTGGCTTATCATCACCTTGAGAGGCTCACAAGGCTGGGGCTTGCTGTGAAGGAGGATGGCGGATATAGGGCAATACATAGAGGCGGCTTAATTGAGGGGCTATTAATAATCGGAAGCAGGATACTGCCCCGCTCGACGTTTTACCTAGGCTTCAGTTCCGCCATGCTTGTGGCATATATCATTGTAACCATGATTAGGTTAATTCCGCTGGATCCAATGGCTATAATAGCAATGGCTGCGCTCCTCGTTTTCTCCATAATGGAGTTCTGGGATCAATGGAGCAGGCTCCGCAGCATAATAAATAGGGAAGGCCAACAATTACAGAAGTAGTTAGTAGTTGAAAGTTAGGGTGAGGAGGCTGTCAGAGCATTAATGCTGCGTATATTATGGAGGCAATGGAGACAAGCACCGAGACTGCCCTATCCATGTTCCTAGGCACAATGAATCTAGCGAAGCCGTAAATAGACATGACCAGTATAGAGCCCGCGGCGAAGAGAAGGAGCGACGCGATGCCCATGAATATGCTGGCAGTGGCTGCCAAAGCTATTAGCAATACTTTGGTCGGCGTTAGCGCAAGTGCTCCCTGTATGAATCCTAATACCCTTGATCCCCGTGGTCCCAGCTCTAAATCGATGCCTCCCACCGATACATATAGAACTAGGATGCCCACCGCAATTGAAATCAATGCGGCTGCCTCGCTTAGTAATTGCTTTACTGGAAATGCGTTAATCACTAGAATCAGTGGAATAGCTATCGTGGCGAACCCCAGGCCATGGCTAATTCCGAAATAAAGCCCGCTCCTGAAGCCTCGTTGGGATAATGATATGGATGCCAAGTGGTCGGGCTCAATTCCATGCGCAAGACCTAGAAGAAGCCCAGCAACCAAAACATACAAATGCATAGATATGGCTAGCAATGATTTTTTATAAGTTCAGATGCCGCCGAGTTCCCATGCCGAGGGGGATCCAATACATTTAAAAGAGGACAGGTATATTTTTCCGTCTCCTCATATCACCCTCAAAGATCTCCTCGCTGAGTACCTCGCACTTTGTATGGCAGCTAAAATGATAAAACGAACGGCAAACCTCGCCCTTTAGGGCGGGGTAAAGCTTAAAAANCTCTGGGAATGAGGCTATTGGCCGGTCAATTTTTAGAGAATGGGGGGTGGGGGCCGACGTACCCCCACAATGCCGGCTCGGGAGGGAAACGAGTAGCGCCCGTAATGGGGCGTAACCCTCTAGACCTCGGGGAACCCTCGCCCTCAAGGCGGGGAGGAGGTCAGCCAAGTACCCCTCCTCTGCTTCTCCATTCACGGCATTTATGTGATGGTTGATCCCACACTAAGCCAAATGGGCCAATTGCTACCGCGGCCTCGCTTAATGCGCTTCTAACGATGCTCAATGCGTTAGTGCTTGAGTATTGGCTGGATGCCCAAACCATTAGGCGGGATCTAGTTAAGGAGTACTTCAATATCAGTAATGGGTACATGCATCCAAGCAATAAGCCCGGTCTTGGCATAGAGATTAATGAAGACGCCTTGACACAATACCCCTATAGGAAAATGCACTTGGAGTACTTCAGTAATGATTATAAGTATAGGTATCACGGTGATGCAACATGAAGTTGATCAGGTTATTACCTGGAGCCGGCATTAGGAGCAGCATTGGAACTATGGGAGCCGCCGCGGTGACATTGATTCAAGATGATATTAATATAATGATTGATACCGGTCACTTCGGCAGTAGGGATAAATTACTCGCCAGGCTCAAGGCAGTGGGGCTCTCTCCAGGCGATATAGATGTAGTGGTTTTAACCCATATTAATTGGGATCATTGCCTTAACGTGGACCTCTTTCGCGNCTCCAGGATAGCGATAAGCAGGAAGGAACTGGAGGAGGGATGGCTCTCCGGCGTACCTGATGGATTCACCGCTAAGTTTAGGGAAATGTTGAAGGAAATGGATCTGTTATTGGTCAGTGATGGACAACGCATATCCAGCTCCACCAGCATAATATATACGCCAGGGCATACGCCTGGACACATATCGCTGCTCGTGGATGGCTCCCCCAGGATAATCATCGCTGGGGATGCCGTGCCTAATCTACGTGCCTATAGGAGAGGCGTTCCTGACTTGATCTTCTTCGACTTGAGCCTGGCCAAGTCAAGCATTGAGCGAATAAAATCATTGAAACCGGACTACATAATCCCAGGGCATGATAGCCCATTTAACGATGCTGGATACGTGGAGAGAGATAACGTGGATATAATATTGAGGAAAGAGAACGAGGAGAACCTAGTCATCACTATAAGTAACGTGGAGGCGGATAAGCCCATAGTATATAGAGATAAATAAATTATCCCAATCTCTATATAGCCTATTTCCAACGTGAAATCCATTGAGTGAGCCCGACCCCCCTCACCCATGTATTCAAAAACCAACGGTGAGTTTCATTTCAAATCCTCTAAGGTTAGCCACAAACCGTGTGTGGCGTAGGTGGTTGACAAGGAGAATCAAGGACTTGAAGAAGCAGTTCCTCGCCTGCATTGCTTATAGTTATTTGGACTCTAAATGCATGCTTGGGAGACGTGCGCTATGATGGTTATTACCAATAAAGCGGCCAGAGGCAACAGAAAGGGCTATTGCCATGCCATAATCATAAAACGTTACAAGTATATCCACTCAGGAGTGATGTGGAGTCGCTGAACGCATCTTCCTCGAGGTTCAGCAAGCATCCCTCTTTGCTCGTTTAGGTTTGAGCAGCTTTGGGTTTTCGCTTCTCTATTACGTCCCCCGTAAGCATCTTAATCCCATAATTCTTGGCTCTCTCCACTGCCTCCTCCGTGGCGGACACGGCTAGGAATAACTTGATGGGATCATTGAATCCAAATGCCTTGGTCACTGTGCTGCACTTTACATTGAACCAATCCAGATCATCCTCGTCCGCAAACGACTTCACCTCTATGAGGTAAACCCTCCCATTCCGCGCCAGTACATCTATCTCGTAGATGCTGCCCTTGGGCCCAAATTGCCCTGCCTCATCCTTATACGTGAACCTATTAACGTACCTTAGATCTATTTTCTCCACTTCCACTAACTCCTTAAAGAAGAGCTTGATCACTTCCTCATAATCCTCGCCCCACCTCCTTCCCATGGAATCCATCCTCTTCTTGAGCCCTATTACCTCCTTGCTTAACTCACCAATCGCATCCGTCAATCTACTTAATCCATCCTCGGTTCTCTTTTGCGCCTCCGCCAACTCATTAACTCTTTCAGTTAATTTATCTAGCCGCTCAGTTAAATCATTAACTCTTTCAGTTAATTTATCCAATCGATCAGTTAAATCATTAACTCTTTCAGTTAATTTATCTACTCTTTCAGTTAATTTATCTAGCCGCTCAGTTAAATCATTAACTCTTTCAGTTAATTTATCTAGCCGCTCATCAGTTCTCTTCTGGACTTCCATCAACTCATTCATTCTTTCAGTTAAATCATTAACTCTTTCAGTTAATTTATCTAGCCGCTCAGTTAAATCATTAACTCTTTCAGTTAATTTGTTTAATCCATCCTCGGTTCTCTTTTGCGCCTCCGCCAACTCATTAACTCTTTCAGTTAATTTGCTGAGCCTCTCTTCGGTTCTTTGCTGTGCTTCAGCTAAGTTATTGATTCTCTCCACCAGCTTGGTCAATTCACTCTCTATTCCCTTCTGCGCCTCGGTTAATTCACTAGTTGACTTCAATAAGCTCTCCAGCACCCGCGTATTCTCCACGCTCAGCTTCGATTGCTCCTCAAGTAATTTCCTAATGCTTTCAAGCCTCTCGCCCCACACCGCATCCTCCATATTAATCGCTCTAATCAACTCCCGCCTAAATGCTGGATCATCCCTCAACAACTTAATCAAGGCATCCCTGATATCGCTCAAATTTCCTCAACCCATCGAGAAGAACATAGCCATAAATATAAGGGTTTCTCCTCCCAATCGCAACTCGAGACCAAGTTTTCCTTAATCGACTTCCTTAGCTTAAGTAATGCGTCTATTTATGGATGAATTGATGCATCAACACCTCACTCTGGTTTAGATGAAACTTACCCCTCATTGCAATTATGCATTGCATTACATGCATCAACTCGTCCCTACAAGCCCGGCCCATTGAATAACTCATCACCAGTACCATAATTAAAAAATCATTTAGTGTTAATACAATGCGTAAACTACCCCACCTCACGGACGGGGTCTCTGGTGTTGAAAGATGAAGAATACATGAAGGAATACATAATGGCTTCTTCATATTAATGATTGAGGTAATCCATCATTTAAGCGTAATGCGGAGATAAGCAATGATTTTTCCATCCATTAAACAAGAAGCAAATAACTAATGGAGAACAATTTAACGCCTCATACCTCGTCTGACCTCCTCCCCGCCCTGAAGGGTGGAGGTTCCCTTTGGGTGGTTCATTGGTTCGTGGTTTACCGCCTTCATCCTCACCACTTCACAGCTAGTGATTACCCACCCCGCTCCATTCGTCCAGCGGTGGACCACGGGCTGAGCCTTCAACCCATTACCCCTATCCCTCACCACGGAGAACCCCCCATCCACGGATCCCAGGGACTCAAGGATATATATTAGTGCGGGGACACGTTACGCGTTGCTCGCGCCCTATTCAGGGCTTCCCCACACAATTATTCCCTCGCATTCAGAGATTAAAAACCTTACCCCGCCCTAA
>LOBW01000054.1 GCA_001516585.1 Thermocladium sp. ECH_B | reverse complement strand
TCCGTTGCCACTGCTTTTGCTAGTAGTGTTTTTCCGGTGCCCGGTGGGCCCACTAGGAGTATTCCCTTTGGTGGGTCTATTCCAAGGTACTTGAATAGCTCGGGGTGCCTTAGGGGCAGCTCCACGAGCTCCCTTATCTTCTGCTTAGCCTCCTCCAAGTCCCCAATATCCTCCCAAGTAACTCTTGATACAGCTATCTCAGCCTCCTTCACTGGTTCCTCCCTAACTATCACTTCAGTATCTACCCCAACATATGCGGCTGGGCCAGGCGTGACTTGTGTGACCATGAACCTCAGCGCGCCTGTGTAGTATGGTACTTCGAATGCAGCTCCCTTCCACACCGCTCTTCCAAGCAGGTATGCACGCTTCAAATAGTCTGCATCGATTCTTATTGCTTCGCCTACGGGCGCCATCATTACTCTCTGGGCAGGCTTTAGATTAGCCTTCCTGACTTTAACGGCGTCTCCTATGCTTAACCCAAGGTTTTGCCTCAATAATCCATCCATTCTTATTATATCTTTATCGTCATCGTCGCTATAGGCTGGCCATACCTGGGCATAAACGGTTCTCTTATTTGCCATTATCTCAATATAATCCCCAGGCTCTAATTCAAGTGCCCTCATGTACTTATTTGCCATCCTAACTATGCCGCGCCCAACATCTCTGCTCCTCGCCTCTGCGATTCTTAATGTAGCAGAATTCTCGCTCATATTCATGTATGGTTTACCACTAAAGAGTTATTTAAACTTACCTTTGTACACTAAGCTGAATTATTCAATGGGATTAAGCAAGGGGTCTTAAAGTAATGGTCAGGAATACATCATTGGGCATTTATTCCCATCCTTGGTTAGGGTCATTATGACTCTGCTGAATGCATCGTTAATATATTGAACTCCATATGCATATAGGTCCAGGTCGGTCTCCATTAATGCATCCTCCACGTATTCGCTTAGATACGAGGGGTAAACAAATGATAATCTACCACAAGGCTTTAATGTGATCGATGCTTCAAGCAGGAATTGATGATAAATGTGATCCAGCCTCGAATCAACTGTGTGAAGTCTATTGAATGGGGGATCGGTCACTATCGCATCAAGCGAACCTTGCCTAATGGGCAATAGAGTAGCATCGCCCCGAGCATCAGTAAAGCCGCTGCTTATATCAATGGATACTACGTTAATGTCCAGGTGTCTCGCCACGGCGCTAATTGTACCTACGCCGGAGAATGGATCTAAAACAGCATCCCCTTGAACTACGCCAGCCAAGTTAAGCATAAGCATTGCTATATCCGTGTCTAGATGTGGCTTCCCCGGATCATTTGATAATTGTCTTCGTCTTCTATAGATTTCGATGCCGTAATCATCGGTGACTTCCCGGATCAGGACTAAGCGTGAGAAAACGTTAATTGCCTTAGTTAAATCATCAATATCTATCAATGCTTCGTAATCCTTAACTTTCTTAATGCTAATGCTTACCCCCACGCCGCGCGATACAGAGAGCAATTCCTTCATTGGCAAGTCCTCTCCAACCATGTTCCTGAACCTAAGCTTCAGCATAAATAATGAGAACTCAGTTCCATAAAAATATTGGCGAACCTCGCCAAGATAAGGAAGGAGTCAGAAGAAATAAAAAATGCTTTATATCTTAGGAATCATATGCGTAGGATAAAGGTAATAGTTGCTAAGCTGGGACTAGATGGTCATGATAGGGGAGCCAAGGTAATAGCCAGGGCATTGGCTGAGGCTGGTATGGATGTTGTATATACAGGCATGAGGCAAACTCCTAGCCAGATAATAGAGACAGCCATTCAAGAGGATGCGGACGTAATAGGAGACAGCATACTTTCCGGTTCGCATTTAGAGCTAGTGGGTGAATTAATGAGTGAAATGAGGAAGAGAGGCATTGATGTGCCGGTAATGGTGGGCGGCATAATACCGCCCGAGGATGAGGATTCGCTGAAGCGAATGGGCGTAGCAGAGGTATTTGGGCCGGGCACTCCCTTATCCATTATAGTGGAGAAAGTCAAGTCGCTTGCCATGGTGAAGAGAGCGTGATGGAGGAAGCGATGAAATGGAATAAACAAGCCATCTCCAAATTAATATCATTAATAGAAGACGGCAAGGAATTGAATTACAAGCCCATTCGGAGGAGCAAGGTAATAGGGATAACGGGTCCACCAGGGGCCGGTAAAAGCACGCTAATATATTCCATCATGAAGATTCTGCCCTCGAGCCTAAAGTTGGCTGCCTTGACCATAGACCCAACCAGCCCCTTCAGCGGTGGGTCATTTATGGGCAACAGGATACGCATGCAAGACCTCTCGGATCGCCCCAACATATATATAAGGAGCTTAGCAACACATGGAAGCAGAGGTGGCTTATCCTATGAAGCAATATCCACAGTGAATCTATTGGAGTATCTAGGCGCGGATTACATATTCCTTGAAACCGTAGGCGCCGGTCAAGTTGATACTGATGTGAGGAAGATAGTTGATACGGTCATAGTGCTTGTGCCCCCTCTTGCCGGAGACGAAATACAAGCATTGAAGATGGGATTAATGGAGATAGGCGACATATATGTGGCGAGCAAGGCTGATTCACCGGAGTCGGATAAGGTTCTTCTCGACATAGAATCAATGCTTAGGATAGCCACCGTGGGCTCATGGAAGCCACGGGCAATTAAGGTTTCCCCATTATATGGGCAAGGCGTGCGTGAACTAGTAAGCATTATTGAGGAGCACCATAATTACTTGGCAAGCCACGGGTTACTTAACGATATATTAAGCAATAGGCTTGAATTATTGATGAGACTACATGCCCAAAAAATCCTGGATACAATTATCGACTCCAGCGATTTGCTGCGCGACGTGAGGCAAGGCATTATGAATCCTCGGAATGCCGCTCAACTCTTAATGGGGCTTATGAATCCCCGTTTAGATCATGTAGCAGTCGCAGTAAAGGATCCTGATTCCCTTATAAATAAATTAGAAGCTATGGGCCTGCGGAAACTTGGGGAGGAACTTGTTAAGGAGCAGGGGGTTAAGGTGATAATGCTGGGTTTATCCAATGCCAGAATAGAAATACTAGTCCCATTAAGCAGCGATAGCTCCATCGCTCGCTTTATTGAGAAGCGGGAAGGGATTCATCACTTGGCCATAATAGTCGATGATCTAGATAAATTCAAGGAAGCCGCATCCATCAAAGGATTAGAGCTGCTTCCCGCATCGGAGAAGGGGGCCGAGGGCTCTAGGGTTGCCTTCATTAGTCCCAAAAGCCTTGGCGGCATATTGCTTGAGGTGGTGGAGAAGAATGATGAGCACAAAATTTAAAATGGCGAAAGATACGGTGAGACCGCAATGGTTTCGCAAGCAAAGAAATTGATAGGTAGAGCATTGGGAGTTGCATCATCCCGCGTAAGGGTGTCCCCCGATGCCGCTGATAGATTAGCCGAGATAGCCACTAGATCTGATGCGAGGTCGCTGCTTAAGGAGGGCGTGGTCGTGATTGAGCCTAAGAAGGGGAATAGCAGGGGTCGTTGGAGGCTTTTACATGAGAAAAAGAAGAAGGGCCGAAGAAGGGGTCAAGGCACGAGGAGGGGCCCTAAGTCGGCTAGGGTTAATGAGGAGAGGCAATGGGTGAATAGGGTGAGGAACATGAGGCGGTTCCTGAATTACTTAAAGCATAAAGGAACAATTGATTCCAAGACTTGGCGTAGGCTTTACTTGATGGTTAAGGGCGGATACTTCGATTCGTTGGCCAATCTTAGGGCTTACATGATTCAAAACCATATAATTGAGGGAACCAGGTGATCAATGTGGCCGGTGGAGGTACATATAAAGTTAAGTTCAGGAGAAGAAGGGAGGGGAAGACGAATTATAAGAAGAGGGCAGTAATGGTAATAAGCGGCAAGAATAGACTAGTGGTTAGAAGAACTAACAATTACATAATAGCCCAGATAATGCAGGCTAGACCGGAGGGCGACGTAACATTAGTGTCCGCAACTAGTAAGGAGTTGAGGAAGTTTGGATGGAAAGGAGGATTAAAGAATATGCCGGCCGCCTATTTAACGGGTCTCCTATTAGGGAAAAGAGCCGTCGCTAAGGGAATAGAGGAGGCCGTGCTAGATGTTGGCCTTCATGTTCCTATTGCTGGTTCCCGCATATTTGCTGTAGCCAAGGGCGCAATTGATGCTGATATGGATATTCCCCAGAGCGAGGATTCATTTCCGGATCCTGAGCGATTAAGCGGCAAGCACATAGCTGACTACGCTGCCCAATTAGCGAGCAATGAGGAGGAATTAAAGAGGAAATTCTCTAAGTACTTTAAGGATGGCTTAAACCCAAGCGATATAGTTAATAATTTTGAGGAAGTTAAGAAGAAAATAGAGGAATCAATTAAGGCATCAACTGCAGAAGCAGAGGCCTAGGGAATTAGAACTGCCTTTCCGGGAATCCTCTTATTCACGACATCATTAATTGCTTCATTTACTTGCCTAAGATTATATGCCGTAAATGAGGTGTTTATGGATCCTTCATGTATTAATTTAATTGCCTCCAGAACCTCGGATTTAGTGTAGGCGGCCGATCCAATAATTCGTTGTTCCCTCATTATGGTCAATGCCGGTCGTTTGAGCGGTATCTCCTGTCCCTCGACATTACCTATGAGCACTAGGGTCCCCTCCTTCCTTAGGCTACGCAATGATTCATTAATTGTTGGCGCACCCACGTTCTCGTACACGACATCAACGTAGCCATTATATTTCTCTCCCTCCAGCACCACTTCATCGGCGTATTTCTCTATTATTGGCTTTTTTTGCTTGGAAGTAATGGCCACAACCTTGGCGCCAAGCATCTTCAAGTACTGAATCATATGTATACCAACGCTTCCTCCTGCTCCAGTAACCATAACCTTTAATCCACGTGGATCCACTAGCTTAGTTGCATGTATAGCAGTTGCTAATGGGCAAGTTGCTGCCGCGTATTTCTCGAATTGATCATCCGGTAATTTGAATATGTTTCGTTCCGGTACAGAAACCGCCTCGGCATATCCACCAAATCTCTTTTCCCCAAGGAACATCAACTCATCGCATAGGTTTTCTTTTCCATTTCTGCAGTACATGCACTTACCACATGTTATGGCGCCGAAGACCCCAACTGGTTCCCCATTGAGTTCGCCGAAGACCTCATGCCCCAGCACTAGGGGTGGACTTAATTTGAATCCGCCTCGCCAAATCACTATATCCCTACCGCAGATACCGCTTGCCTTTACCTTTACAATCATTTCCCCAGGCCCTGGATTCAAATCAATATATTCCAATGATAGCGGTTTATTGAACTCATGAAGAACAGCTGCCAATGCCTTCATCATGATAATTTCCGGTTCCTTTATTAAAGTATTTTGGCCGCCCTAGTTGAGTAGGCGATCATAACCCCCCTTCTGTAGCATTGGTCTAAGGTCCTACCCGGGCCTCGCCGCATGGTTCCTTCACAAGCCCCTATTTGGACCAGCGCCCCCTTTAACGGTTTTACCCGTCGGGTTGCCCCGGGGGCCCATGCATGCTTGGGGGAGTTTCCTGAGGCCACCCGTTGCCGTGATGGCCCCGCGCCCGCGATCGCCTACCCAACTAGGGCTCAGTTCAGGTCTTAACACCCCCTTAAATGCTTAACTATTTAGCTCTATATCAGACTTGGTATCACTCGTCACACTAATTCCGCAATACCAGCTTTCATCACTTGATTACCAATCATTATATTGTTTTTATTAATTTAACTCAATGAATCGCTTGAGCCTAAATTTAATGTGATGGGTCGCAGATCAATGGAATGCTCAAAGAGGGGCTCCCTTACCGGGTTTAGGGTCTTGTTTTGTCTGGAAAAATATTTAATTATTATCTTGACGAGTTGGATTAATGGATATCGGCGTGGCTCTTGGAGAACGATTACGAGCAGTATTATTGATAGTGCCCCTCACTGGGGTATTAATGGTATTATCGTTATTCGTAACCGGTCCTATTCGTTTCTTTTTATTAATAGCAGCGCTGGTGATAATATATCCATTAATAATAATCGTTAGACGCTTTAATAGGAAGAAGTGGGGCAACATGATTGGCGTCTTCGGTAATTGTTCTCTTTATGATAATGGAATATATATAGATGTGGCTAGGGGCCTAGATCTATTCGTTGAGTGGAATGATATAATTCGTTGGGAGGAGACAAGCACCGGCTCGCTGATAGTTACGTTGGATGGCACTGAAATAGAGACGCCGCTTCCGTTGAGTGAACTAGAGAAATTAAAAAACAAAAATAACAAGCAATAGAGTACCTCCAGCATTGGTTCCCCACGTCGAGACAGTGGAAACCTTAGTGTCCAAATTTAACTAAAATGGCTAAGGCTATTAGGATGCATATCATTCCTATCGTGAATGTTAGCGGATTAATCACCATTGATTGAGTTAAGGTGGATACAGTTGGCTGAGGAGCCGATACTGAAGTAAGTGATGTATTTATTGTTGGTATAGTTATTGAGTATGATGCATTACAGGCCGACACCGTTCTCAATAATTGAAGCACTACATTGGAGTACGCAGCCGACATCTCATACAAGTTAAGGGCATTATTGAAGTAGTTGGAGGCCGCAAAAGTGGAGTTTGCTTTAGTGGAATTAAATTGGCTATACCAATAATCGCCGTATTGTATATAGGAGAGAGGAAGAAGCGGAGTAGCATTGCACGCCTCTAGCCTGCTTGTGGAGTAGAGGGCCAATTGCCTAACTGTAGTTAATAATCCAGTTTCGTATGAAGTTGATTGGGAGGACATGAATATCAAGTGAAGCATTGTGCTGGTCTCCGATATGACGTCGAGGCTATTGCTTAGGGCCATTAAGTAATTGCCCTCGCCAAAGTATACTTGGGCATTGTTTACCTCCGTTAATAATTGATTTATATTGCCGGCAAAGAATGCGGACAAGCCCTCCGCCTGAGTTAACGAATACAGGTAAGTCACAGTTGATTCAGCGTAAGTCAAGTAGTCTTGAGACACCTTATATAATAATTGCCTAGGTATAACATATCCGCCCTTTATTCCCTTAAGCAATGCATACCAATACTGCAATGTATCAACGCGTACATATGCGGCGGATAAATTGGATGCCGCATCCTGGATGTTTCCTATGTCTAGATTAGAAATTGATTGATTAAGCAATTGCTGTGCTTGATATATTCTGTCATACATCCCAACCATCACATCAATGTTGACGCTGGTCACCGTCGTATGATTAAGCAAGTCCAAGTAATTATTAATTGTTGAATTAATGCTATTGGCCTCATTCCTTATCTGCGATGAAGTTAATGAGGAGAACTTGGATTGATAGTAATTTATTAATGCGCTATAAAGTAAGCTGGCAGCAGTATAGTAATTATCTTGATTTGCATAGTACTCGGCCGCCTCAATAGTGCCATTTGGTATAATGCTTTTATTTAGGAGGAGGGTTTCATAAAGGTATCTTGTCATGTTTATATATTGAATCGGCAAGCTCAATGTCTCATTCGGAGGCAGACCTACGCCTGTCAAGTAATGAGCAGCTTGATAAATTGTACTAACCGGAATAACCGTTACTCCTAATTGCTTCCCTAATGATATCAAGTTAACTGGGGGAGACGTGGGCGAAGTATATATTTGCTGCCCATACGGAACCAAAACTACCTTATAGCCCATGCTGGCCGCCGCCCTTATCTTATCAGGTATTCCTCCCACCGGTCCAATAGTGCCATCGGGCATTATCATGCCGGTCATGGTTACTGATGAATTGAGCGTCCTATTATCTAGTAAAGAGAATATCCCGATGGTCATGTAACCGCTTGCCGATGGCCCGCCGATCTCAAGCGTGTTAGATGTAGTGTTGATGAAGAAATCGTATTTAGTGAATGGAATATTAGCCATGGATGCGGCCATTATTGCAGCCATTTGACTGGATGATATGAAGGAGCCCCCCTCTCCTATTGGCAACGGCGAAGTCGCGACATATATATTGCCCGAGCCAGGAGTTATGGCGGTTACCGTTATGTTTATCACGGCACCGCTATTATTGCTGGTGACCGCCAATGCGTGTATTGTAACGGATTTCGTATATACTTGCTTCACGCTCCATCCCTGGATCCCAAGGACAACTCCCGCCATCATTAATAAGGCAATGAATAATATTCCTGCCCTCATAGCCATAAGCGCGGGTCAAGCAATTTAAAAACTTATTTATAAATGCCAATATGCACGCCGTGCTCCCAATCATCTTGGGCATCGAGATTTATGGATAGTACTCAAGGGGGCAAGTAACCCGATTACTTGAGGGTCCATCCTTATTTCTATCTATATGTATTGATCCATAAGGTTTAAAAAAGGAGTATAAGCGTTATCAATTATGTCTGAGTTCGACGATTTTGATAAGTGGTGGAATCGTTTAAGAAAGTTCATGGATAATTTCGAGACCGAGATAGAGAAGGAAATGGACGAGTTATTTAGGCAAGCGGAGAAGCAGCAACAGCGAAGCTCGAGAAAGCCAAATATGTATTATTATGGATTCGAAATAACGATGGGTCCCGATGGTAAGCCCATTGTTCGGGAGNTCGGGAATGTGAAGCCATGGAGTGAACGCGGTGCCCCAGTGATTAGTGAGGATATAGAGCCATTAACCGATGTATTTGATGATGGAGACAAGATAAAGGTAGTCATGGATATGCCAGGGATAGATAAGGATAAAATAAAGATAAAGGTTAATGGAGATAAATTAATAGTATCAGCTGAGGGCAATGATAGGAGGTATTATAAGGAGGTTAATTTGCCCGCTAATGTGGATCCAAGCAAGGCTAAGGCGACCTATAGGAATGGCGTCCTCACCATTGAGCTAACGAAGAAGAACGGGAAAAGCGGTTTCGAAATAGAAGTCAATTAAGTTTGCCTTTCATTAACTTTCTAAAAATAGTGTATGCCATTCTAGTTTCTCAATGGTACAACATACTTATATTTTCTCTAGGGCTGTATTAGTTAATGGTGAAGATTTTAATAACGGGATTCGAACCATTTGGNGGAGATGAAGAGAACCCCACCAGGTTAATAGCAAGCAGCATTAATGGCAGGATAATAAATGGGGCTGAATTGGTAGGACTAGTTTTGCCCGTATCATATTCGCGCGTCAAGTCAATGTTGCTTGACGCGTTACGTAAGGAGAAGCCAACTGCATATATTGGCATGGGTCTTGCGCCTGGTAGTCCAGTCATTAGTGTGGAGAAATTCGCATTGAATATCGCTAATGGTAAGGATAATGATGGGTATGATGCCGATGATGAAGCGATAATTGAGGATGGCCCTCCCGCCTATATCTCCACGCTCCCTGTGAAGCTAATTGTAAGTAAATTACGTGAGGTTGGCATACCTGCTCGGGAATCGTATTATGCTGGATCGTATCTATGCAATTATGTCATGTATTTAGGGCTTCACTACTCCTCGACGCTGGGCTTCCCCTCGGTCTCCGGCTTCATTCATTTCCCTTATAATTCTGAATACGTATCTGGACGTGGCTCAAGCAATTCCTCGCTTCCTCTGAGTTTAATGATAAATGCAGTTATTAGAGTGGCAGAAGTTGTATTGGAGAAACTAGTGGGGAACCCATATAAGGAGAAACAATAATTCTACGTGAATCCATGCAAGTGCTCTCCATATTTATTAAAAATGATAATGCCCGCTCTTTAAGGCAGAAGAGGATCATTGGGCAGACTTAAAAATGCTTATATTATCCGCCCATAGTATGCTGCTAATATTGATAAATACTAATTACGAGGATGCCTTAAGTCACTTGCTGAGGGATCTAGGAGATGAGAACGCCTTGGCGATAACTAATGATGCTATAATTACCTGGAAGAGTAGGGCTAGTGTTGAGAGGGGACTCATGTCATTAAAGGAGAAAATTATCTCAAAGGTGAGCGGGGAAGGCGATGTGGAATTCTCATATGCATTGATTGAGCTAAGCGATGATCAGTTAGGGAGCCTAAGAACAATGATTAGGGATGCACTGGTTAGATTGGATAGAGAGACATATAGACACATTGACTCCATTAGGAATAGGTTAGACAGAATAAGCGAGAAGAGATTGGAGACTGAGATGAAGTTTCTCAATAAGAGGTTTAATTCATTGATGCTGCTTCACAATAAGTTTAAGGTAATGACCCCAGATACTGAAAAAATGATAGATTTAATGAGGGAATTAAGGATAATGTTAGGCAAAAAGAGGTAAACCGACCCCCTCCCCCGCCTTTAGGGTTCCCCGGGGTCTTGGGGGTTACGGCCCTTTATGGGCGCTACTCGGCCTTCGCGTCGCGGATCCTCCTCCGGTATTGCGGGGTCGGCTCCCGCTTCTCATTCCCAAGAATTGACCGGGGGAGGACATTAAAGAAAAATAGCATTCCTTTTTAAGCTTACCCCGCCCCCCTGGAAGGAGCGGAGTTTGTCGTTCGTTTTATCACTATATATTCTCTACATCAGGTCCTTCTATATTCCTTCTTTTTCTATTCTGGCTCATTGCGTAGAAAAGCAGTCCGGTCCCTCCAAATCCTAACGCTGCGAGCAATGCCTCTCCCGTGGTTATAGGCATTCCGTAAAATACGGTCAATATGTCAGTTCCTATTATTATAGGCTTACCCGCACTAGTTATCGGCACTACCTTGGTGTACTTGGCATAACGGAGCTGTGCAGTGACTTGATATGTGCCGGCGAGGACTCCATTAACATTACTTGTTCCAGCATTGCTGGTAATTGAGCTATATGTTGGTCCATAACCTATCCTATAAAGCGTTACGTTGACTCCCCCTAGGGCTTGGTGGAACTGTCCCTCCACCACCACAGTTACATTATACACGCCCAGTTGCAGGGTTATTGGTTGATTAGTCAATGTATTGACGTATCCTATGTAGACGGGGGCGCCTTGGTACGATACCGTGAATTGGATCGGGTCAGGCGACTTTATCGGGATATACGCTATTCCATTAGCGCCGACGGGTATAGGTCCATAATTCACTCCATCCTGAGTTGCAGTTACTGTGGCTCCCTTAACCGGCTTTCCATTGGTATTAATCACTTGCACTTGCAGCGGAGCCCAATTCACGTACACCTCGTATTGTCCAGGCTCATTTACTCCAAGGGTGCTTACGGCTATGTATGCCTCATGACGAGTAGGCGATATGGATACCAAGCGATCCACTGATCCCCATGGTAGCTCGGAATCAGTGTATCCACCATAAGATACGCCGCTGGGCGTCACTATTTTCTGAATATAACCTACCTCTGGAAGCTGAACCACTAGGGATGTCCATAATCCATTGCTTATATCACTTGGAGCAACTGTTACCACTAGATTGCCGTTCTGCCATTGACCGACCTGCTTATATAGTATTGGCATATAGGTTACCGTTAATGGCGAGGAGGTCGGGTTCTGTACCTTGAATACATTGTCGTATATCACATATATTCCTATTACTGGGGCAAACTTTATGAATGGAGGCAGTATATACGTTATTCCAGCCACGCTTATTAGGTTAAATAACGTATATACTGGCATCACTCTGTTAGCTATTACTTGGAACTTGACTGGGTTCTGCCCTACCACAAGCGGCTCCACTGTATACACTACAGCCACGTAGCCAAGCAGGTTCCATCCGGCTGGCACTCCAAAACTCGATGATGACACCACTAGACTGCTCTTGGGGGATACTGTTTCATTGAAGAATTGAGTTCCCTTGACCAGCATAGCGCTCGGCATTTGGTACTGCGCACCATATGCTATATCCACCGAGTACGTGCCCGGCGGTAATTTAGACATATCCAATTGCAGAGCTTTCTCCTCGATCTTGAAGTAAGTCACGTTTTGGTACCAGTTATCAACTAATTGGGAGAGAGATGTTCCATTTGGAAGATAAGCATTGACTAACTCGAAGGGGGCATTATTATCAATAGTCAATTTAACTACTTGATCAGTGACGTACTGGAACGTATAGTCCGGCGNGGTTATATTAATAGTACTTGTTTGGGGAGTTAACGGTATATAGTCCTCCTTAGCAAATGTCGCGCTGACTATTATGGTTGCATTGACGGTGGTCTGGCCATTATTAGTTATGGTCAAGCTAGAATTAGTGGTGTATGCCGATGTGATCATTCCATACTGATTCTGAGAAACCAGCACGCCGGCACCGCTTATAGTTAATGCCGGAGTAGGTGTTGGGAAGTATATCTCCAAATACTCCAAAACATAGCCTGGCCCAGGCGATAAGGGTGCCTGCACGGTTGTTGCTTGACCTGGCTGAAGTGAGACAGTGCTAGTTTGATTTATTATGTCGGTATAGGTTAACTCAGCATAATAAGGCAACTGCACAGTTACTGGTTGGTTCTGGGCAGCAAGCGTATTATTAGTTACAGCCGCGTGTAGTGCTGATGCTGTGACCATTAGCGCCGCCACCAGCATCAGCGCGAGTCCCGAAATTGACCGCTTCATGGGAATGACACATATGTCAATGCTAATATAACAATCGTTTAAAATAGATACGTGAATATGCACATTATGTATTGAACAGCGTTCGACGTATACGTCTGAAAAGGGATTTGAAGCAATTTATAG
>LOBW01000053.1 GCA_001516585.1 Thermocladium sp. ECH_B | reverse complement strand
TTCACATGGAGGAATTATTTGCACTTCTATGTTTTGAGCTAATAAAAATCCTCACTCATTGAGGCTTTATAGCTTATTGGAATAATTCCCGTGATACTAGATCCATAACTTCATGGGGGCCTATGTAGCCGAAAACTGCCGTGGCCGTGTCTCGCCCATATTTAGCGATTATTATGGTTGGCGTGCCCTTGATTCCTATCGATTGGGCACTTGATTTGCAATTCCTTACATTCTCTAGTTCTGCCTTGGCATCATCATCGCTCACATCCAAGTCCTTAATTAGGTTGCCCTTAGTTATCATGTCTCCATAGGCTGAGTCANGAACCTTCAGAAACTCCTCTGGGTTCCTCCTATATATTATCCTGGCCTTAGCATGAAGCATATCGACTTTATGAACTGGAAAATCAATGTAAATAATATCAACCCCCCTAGACCTGAGTTCCTTAAAGTAATCCCCGAGATCCATTTCCATTAATGCACAACCGGGGCAATACATGTCATAGAATATAATCACTGCTCCCCGTGGGTTTCCATTTGCCTTAAATATTAAGCCGCAATTAATGGCTTTCTCTATGAAGCCCTTTATGTTGGTTATGACCCATTTATCGCTCATGATACTTCCTGCGTCAAGTCATTTTAAAAACTTAGCCCGGGAAACCTAATACTGCTGAACCGAGCCTTCACGCATTATCCTATTGAATGCGATATAGGTGAGGAGGACTCCAATTATTAAATAGATAATTGATAGCAATGCAAGCGAGTATAAATCCTTCAGAATCATTTGAGGCGGGGCAGCGTTCAGCATCGATGATCTAAATCCATCCAAGGCCCACGTGAGCGGAATCAAGTAACTGATGTCCTTAAGGAATTGCGGCAATACTGTTACTGGGAATACTGTGCCGCCCAATAAATTGCTGGCCACGGATGTAAATAATGCGACTGGATTGCCCTGCTTAACCACTAGAACAGTGGCTCCAGCTATTAGGTTTAACCCAATGATGGACACCATATAGAGCAACATCACTAATAACCAGGAAACCCAATTAATGCTGTATCGAATCCCTAACCCCATCCCAATGAGCAACGTCATCAATGCATTTATCGAGTTTATGGCCAAGCCCCACGTTGATGAATACATCATGAACGATAATGGACTTAAGGGGGTCGCTATATCGTATTCCAGCGTTCCTATTAATTCCTCATTACGTATTCTAGTCGCTAAGGTCGTTATTGATGAGGAGAAGTATCCTTGGAAGGCGAGACCGACAGTCACGAACGATATGTAGCTGCTCCTGAAGCTAGCTGCGCTGGAGCCAAGCGCTATTCCAATGAAGTAATAAATGAAGACGGGCAAAGACCAGCTAGCCAAGTTAAGGGCTACTTGAGTCCTATAGCTTATCCATACCTTGAATCCCCGTATGACTATGAATGAGTAGAGCCTATCAATTAATCCCATGCTCGCCCCACCTCCTCTTCGCTATCCTCCCCTCACTGGCGACCTCTACATCGATATCGAGGATGTCCCCCTCCAAGTAATTTGAGGACTGCCTAATGAAACTCGAGAACCTATTTATATCCATCTCCAATAGAAACTCATTACTGCCCATGTTTATCACTTTGAATCCATCATTACCCACCATTAAGCGGCCCCTGACCAGTATCTTGACTATCTTAAGAGGACCGGATTCCTCCACTATCTTCTTATTAAAATATAGAACCCTTGAGGCTAACGATATTTCCTGCGGATCATGGCTGGCTATTATCACTAGCTTATCCCTCAGCACTCTTATATAGTCCAATATCTTCTTCTTGCCATCAACATCTATTCCGCTCGTGGGCTCATCCAGGAGAAGAACGTCAGGATCATGCATTAAGGCCCTCCCAAGCTCTAGTCTCCTCATCATGCCCGTACTGAACGTAGCCACCCTACTATTCGCGTGGTCACCTAGGCCCATCAATTCAAGAACCTCCCTGGCCCGACGCCTAGCCTCACCTATTGAAAGCCCATATAATGTGCCAAAGAACACTAGGTTATCAATCGCACTTAGCCTCCAGTAGACTCCCCTATCCATGGGAGTCATGAATCCAATGCTTCGCTTGGCTCGGGGACTCGTTGATTCCACTCCATTAATCAATACCTTGCCCTCATCGGGCTTCAATATACCCGACATGATTTTAAGCAGCGTGGTTTTACCCGCACCATTGGGACCAACCAAGGCAATGGTTTCTCCCCTCGACGCGGTTAGGTTGACCCCATCAATTGCAACTATTGAGCCGAATTTCTTCCTTAAATCAATAACAGCCACAGACATTAGCCTCAACAAACTTAATTAAGTGTTTAAACTTTTTCTAATAATTCAAGCAGTGAGAAGATATATTTCTATTTATTATTATATATCGTTGCTTCCTCTCCACTCATTGCGAAGAGCGTTACCACTCAATGGACACGCAAAAATATGAAAGCAATAACTACATTATTCACCGGCGACTAGTTTTTAAGTCGCAACGCTTGATTCTGCCCAGTGTCTCTGGGCAGCAGAATCGCATTGCTAGTGACGAGTGAGGTATCTAAGGTCGTTTTAGGCAGGGAATTAGAGGTAAAGCTTCTCCTGGCAACCCTGATTTCCCAAGGTCACGCGCTCATAGAGGGACCTCCTGGCTTAGCTAAAACTACATTAGCTAAGGCATTCGCCAAGGCGCTTTCCCTGAAATTCAGTAGAATTCAATTCACGCCAGATATGTTTCCCAGCGATGTAACCGGAACATTAGTGTATAACCCTAAGACCGGCGAGTTAGAGCCAAGGCCGGGACCCATATTTGCCAGCATAATATTAGTTGATGAGATAAATAGGGCACCGCCACGCACTCAAGCAGCGCTACTTGAGGCAATGCAGGNACGGCAAGTAACGATTGGCTCCATGACTTACCCATTACCTCAACCATTTATGGTTATAGCCACTCAGGATCCATTGGAGATGGAGGGGACATACCCATTACCGGAGGCGGAGTTAGATAGATTCATGATAAAGATAGAGATGGAATACCCCACCCGTGAGGTGGAGACCAAGTTAATTGATTCAGATTACTCTGATGTGGGGGTAGTGCGATCAATAGTATCGATAGAGGACATAGAGATGCTTCAATCACAGGTTAAGAGGATGACCATAAGCGATGAGGTTAGGGATTACATAGTGGAGATAGGCGAAGCAACGAGGAGGAACCCAGCAATCAGGTTAGGGGCGAGTCCACGGGCGATACAGATGCTTGCCAAGCTATCCAGGGCATGGGCCTTATTAAATGATGAGGATGCGGTGAGCATTGATGACGTTAAGTTACTTGCACCGCTTGTGCTCTCGCATAGGGTATTCACCATAAGAGGGAACCCCAAGGACTTGATCCGGAAGATAATTGAGGAAACCGAGNCTCCCTTCTCGAGGAGACTTAAATGAGGATTCACGCATCATACATGGTTCTGGCATTGATATCCACCATGTATTTACTTCTTTTCCTGGGCCTCATTAAGGAGGCATTCATGGTCTCAGGCACGGTGCTTGGATTATCATTATATGTAATTAATGCGTACTTGGATCTATCCCAATGCATCTCGCGGGTCCCCCTAATTCACATAAGCGATAATAGAANACGATGGAGAGAAGAGGCTGAGGTAAGCATAAGGCATCCCTGTAAGGAAGCGAGCATTGAGGCTCAAGTTGACCCTCACCTAAGCATCNCCGTAATTAAGCACACAGATGACGCATTATTGATGAGAATACGAGGCAAATGGATTGGTGCAATCGAGAACCCCATTACGATAAGGATGACCATGATTGATAGGCTNAAGTTGATTAAGGTGACAAGGATGCATTCATTGCCGACTCGATTAATAATAGAGCCGCCTCAATCCATTGAAGGAACTGAAGCCGAGGAGGGAACCTACATGTCTCTGAAGCCGTATGATTACCTCGAGCCGGCCACTCACATGCATTGGTTAACCAGCGCTCGCCTTAATCAATTGATCATTAAATCGCCCAGGGATCTATCGTTGAGGGGGAATGGAACAGTCGCTATACTGGAATGGAGCGAATGCATGAGCGAGGGAAGCGATGTGAGGAGAATAGATAAGGCATTGGCATTATTGAGTGCCATTCAAGTAAGCAGTCTATGCCTAGCTGGACCAAATGGGTGCATTAAGGTTAAGCCCGATATTTATGAGGTCGAGAGGCTTTACTGGAATCCGCCGGAAATTGCCGTATTTACCAATGCAATAATGGGAAGAAGAACAATTGTGATAACATCAATGAAGTGCATTGACTTTAGTTCATTGGTATTGATGATGAGGCAATTGCCGAGCAGCAAAATAATCCTGGCAACGCCGGAGCCGCGAACAATTGTTGATACTAGGGGATTGCCCGTTGAGGTAATTTAGGACAATGCGGTGACTATATGTGATTAATTATGAGCCGCCGACTCTCTGCAGAGCCATTCATACTTATTGCTTAATTGCGTGCCGCGATTTCTAATGTGCCTAACTATCTCTGCTGCAGCTAATTCCAGGCCTAGTGGTCTCGGAATCAACCTATAAGTCCTCGCCGCAGCGTACTTAATGGCGATGTCGACATCCTTTAACCAATCGCCACTCATGAGGTGAGCCATTTTCCATTTTTCGAATACCTCAACGTTATATATTATCTCCGGATCCTCGCCTGGACGCGGTTTAGGTATCAGCACCGGTATTTCCTGGAACCAAGATTCCCACACCGTGGCCAAGCCGCCCCTAGTCACCATTATCTTCCTCCTCGACTTCCCGCTAATCGATGATAAAGCCGCATTGGCCCCAGAAACCCCTGATCCAAGTATTTTCACTCCCCTGAACTTATATACATCACGCCTATATTTATAGATGGCCGGCGGTATTACCATTGCGTCGGAGAAAATCAATCCCTTGGCACATGCTCCAGCTGGAGCTGAAACAAAGGTCAATATACCTGATTCAACTCTCCTAAACCACTTTATTACATCCGTGCCTATGTCCTCTCCAAAATCAGTAACGTAATTGCCCAGTATCACATGTTCATGAAGTGATAGCGTATATGATGGTAACCGCAACACGGGATAGGCATTTATGTAAATGGGATCATTAACCCTAATGTCGAGTTCCCGGCCATTCATATCCCTGACCCGTAATGATCCCATTGATGCATCGATAAATTTCCTCTCTATATATTCGCCAATAAGGGGCAATTTCTTCGCGTAATCAATGAATGAACCGCCCCAGTACAATGCGGGGCTTAATATATTGCCTAGCTCCCTGCTTAGCAAGTAATCCCGACCAAATTGGGAAAGTATTTCATCTTGGTTAGGGTATATCCATGGAATTATTATGGGGACATTTATTCCCAAGTATTGCTTCACTAATTTTGCTAGTTGATATGCACGCGTGTATGGCCCGTTCCCATGGTTAAAGGCTAATATTATGGCATCCATGAGGCGCCCATTCATAGCGCGTCGGCCACTCATTTAAAGCGTTGAGTATCATCTGGAAAAAGTTTATATAGAAGCGATCTAAAGGCATGCACAATATGAGCTCGCAAGCATACTTAACGCAAATAGGAGGAGTACCTGTCCTAGTGCTAAAGGAGGGAACCCAAAGAGCCTTCGGAAAAGAAGCACTCAGGGTAAACATAATGGTGGCCAAGGCCATAACAGAGGTAATGAAGTCAACGCTGGGTCCAAAGGGAATGGATAAAATGTTAATAGATAGCCTAGGCGACATAACCATAACTAATGATGGAGCAACCATCCTAAACGAGATGGATGTGCAGCACCCAATAGGTAAATTACTGGTTGAGATATCGAAGACGCAGGACGATGAAGTTGGGGATGGAACCACCACATCAGTGATACTGACAGGCGGGTTACTGGATGAAGCGGAGAAATTAATCGACAAGAACATTCATCCAACGGTGATAATAACCGGCTATAAGAAAGCGCTCGATGTAGGTATAGAGCACTTAAGGAAGATAGCCATACCCGTTAAACGCGATGATATTGAGGTACTGAAGAAGGTGGCCGCTACATCAATGCATGGAAAAATAAGCGAGACTGTTAAGGATTACTTCGCGGAGTTGGCCGCTAAGGCAATGATACAAGTCGCAGAGCAAAGGGGAAATGAGTGGGTGGCCGACCTCGATAATGTTCAAATAGTCAAGAAGCATGGAGGCAGCCTCTTTGATACTCAATTAATAGATGGCATAGTGATCGATAAGGAGGTAGTCCATGCATCAATGCCGAAGAAAGTGGAGAACGCAAAGATAGCTCTCCTCGATTCACCGCTGGAGGTGGAGAAGCCTGAGATAGATGCTGAAATAAGGATAAATAGCCCAGATCAAATAAAGACATTCCTAGATGAGGAGGAGAACATACTTAAGTCATACGTTGATAAGTTGAAGGCTGTCGGCGCAAATGTGGTTTTCACCACCAAGGGAATAGATGATATCGCGCAGTACTATCTAGCGAAGGCCGGCATAATGGCAGTGAGGAGAGTGAAGAGGAGCGATATAGAGAAGCTGGTCAGGGCCACCGGAGGAAAACTAGTCACTAATATAGAGGACTTAACCCCGAATGATCTTGGCTACGCTGGGCTAGTGAAGGAAGAGAGGATTGGAGATGAGAAAATGGTGTTCGTGGAGCAATGCAAGAACCCTAAGGCAGTCAGCATATTGATAAGGGGAGGATTCGAGAGGCTGGTGGATGAGGCGGAGAGGAACCTAGTGGATGCATTAAGCGTGGTCTCCGACGTTATTGAGGAGCCATACATAGTGCCCGGCGGCGGAGCCGCAGAAATGGAGGTGGCTAAGGTTGTCAGGCAATACGCATCTAAGGTAAGCGGAAGGGAGCAGTATGCCGTTGAGAGCTTTGCTTCAGCAATAGAGACCATACCAAAGACCCTCGCAGAGAATGCTGGCTTGGACGCCATAGACATACTTACGGAGCTTAGGCACGTGCATGAGAGCAAGGAGGATGGGTGGAAGTATGGAGTAAATGCATTCTCAGGCAAGGTAACTGATATGACTGAGGGCAACATAGTTGAGCCGCTCTCAGTTAAGGTTCAGGCAATGAAGGCAGCCGTGGAGGCCATGACCATGATAATGAGGATAGACGAGATTATAGCCGCAAGCAAGATAGAGACCCCCAGCGGCAAGGGCGGTGAAGGCGGCGCCGGCGGAGAGAATCCGCCCAGCTTCGATTAAAAACATATATTAAATAATTATTAAATAATTAAAGAGAGTTTCAATATTTAATTCCTATATATAATTTTGTTCCGACTTGCGGCACGTTGCTTGCATTATTTATGCTAATTATGAAGCCGCCGGCGGATGCCTTATAGGAGTTATCACTGGATGCATAAACTATTCCCCACATATAGATACTCCATTTACTTGGATCATCCTTTTCCTCGGATATCTTTACATGAACTTTTTTACCTATGCCGGACGAGAAGCGGGAAGGTATCTCTATCACTACATCGCTGCCTAGGAATAACCTGGTTACTTGCCCCTCCGTCTCCAGCTTGGTTACATCTAGATCAGTTTCATAAGAGTACATGATTTTCAATGTACCAAAGCACTTAAAAGCATTGCTTCGCTTTGCTTTCATGTCGCTCGCCGAGAGCAATAGGAGATTCCTAGTGGAGGTTGCCTCCATGCTTGGCAAGAAGGTTATTGTAAATACTGAATCCGGTCACTATAGAGGAACCTTAGCTGGGATGGATAATAACTTAAACATAGTGTTAAGCGAAGCGGTGAATGACAAGGGAGAGAAGGCAAGCAAGGTCCTAATATCATTCAATAATTGGCGCGAGGTTATCCTAATAGAGCAATACTTGGATTTAGCTGATTTCGCCAAGGAGCTGGATAAGTATTTCCCAGGAATGGTGAAATACATACAAGAAGCAAACATTATCCAGGTTGGGGAAGGCGTTAGGGTTACTCAAAACGGCATAGAGGGATCAGGATTAACTGCTAAGCGCGTAAAGGAGCTTTTCGATAATTACCTAAAGAGGAAACAGGCATAACGCTCCGGAGGAGCAAATGTTCGAGATAATAGATAAAGATGATTTGGCCCGCATTGGATTGATCCATACTGCCCACGGAGTTATTAGGACCCCAACCATGTTTCCAGTCATTAACCCAATAAAGCAAACCCTGCATCTGGATGAGATTAAGGAGGCCGGATTCAATCACTTCATAACTAATGCATACCTAGTCAAGGTGAATTATGGAGAGATAGCCGCTGAAACAGGACTGCACTCACTCTTTAATTGGGATGGGCCGATAATGACGGATTCCGGCGCGTATCAATTGCTTCAATATGGATATATAGATGTGGATCCAGATGATATAATCAGTTTCCAAGTACAGCTGGGAACCGATATAGGGGTCATCCTTGACTTGCCCACGAGCGTGGGAACCCCACGGGATATAGTCATCACCGAGGTGGAGGAGACAATTAGAAGAGCTAGGCGAGCCCTGATGCAGCTAGATGAGGAGGACCCTAATCACCGCATGCTAAGGGTGGGGCCCCTCCAGGGAGGAACCCATCTTGACCTGCTGGCATACTCATCCAGGATAATGGGGGACCTCGGCTTCGATATATACGCAATAGGTAGTCCAACGACGCTGCTTGAGGAATATGAATTATCTGGCATAATTAAAATGATAATTACGGCTAAACTAAACACGCCGCCAGGTAAGCCCATTCATTTATTTGGCGCTGGGCACCCCCTCATAATGCCGCTGGCCGTCCTCCTTGGAATTGACTTGTTTGATTCCGCATCATATGCATTATTTGCACGGGATGAGCGAATAATATTACCCGATAGAACCGCGAGACTAAGCGAGTTAAGCGATGATTATTTATTATATGCATGTGGCAAATGCCAGAAGACAGTGAAAGAGATTAGGGAAATGCCGAGAAATGAGCGGGAGAGAGTATTGGCTCTTCATAACCTTCACGTGATTTCACATGAATTGCAGGAAATAAGGCAAAGAATAGTTGAGGGATCCCTTTGGGACTATGTGGAGGCTAAGGCCAGGCAAAACATAAATCTATATAGGGCTTATAAACTTATAAGAAGCAATGCATTTAAGCGATTAATCGATAAGTTGGGCAGCGAAACCAAGGCGAATACGCACGAGATAGCGGTATTCGATTACATTGATGCGGAGAGACCGGAAGCGATACTATTTAGGCAAAGAATGAGGGGGATCATGAAATCAGGGGAAATAGCCATAATACTATTGGGATATAACGAGAAACCCATTATAAGATCACCCCTTGCCCCCCTATTGGAGCGAATAGTTAGGTGCGGCGTTGATGTTTACATATTTGATGGCGTCCTTGGAATAGTTCCCCTGGAATTGAGCGATGTCTACCCTGTTCCGCAAATCAATAGCGATGTAATCGTGAGAAGAAAAAATACAATAACGTATAGAAAAGCGGTAATAATAGCATCGGAGGATTACTTGAAGTATGTTAATCTAATTAATGTAGAGGGAGAGAAAGAGGTGTTGGTAATACCAAGCTATAGAGCCATTTACTCATACATAAATGACATATCATCGAGAATCAATTGCAAGCAACAATAAAAGGAAAAGGCAACCCATTACGTGTTCTGATCCATGGGTTCGCTGAAGAATACGCCGTAGCCCCTTACTGGCCTCCTCCCCGCCCAGCGAGGTTTGTCGTTTAATTTTATCAGAATACCTTATTGGATATGTGCATTGTCATGCGAGGATATCCATGCTCTAAAACCCTAATAAGGAAGTGGAAAATGATGCCCTAGCCTTCACAGGGGGATTTGAGGGGATGGGGGCCTTCATTCATGGGAATAATTAATAGTTCATGTCCTCGCCTACCTTAAAAGGACTGCAAGAGGCAACTTAGATGTAGAGCGAAGTTTCTCTGCGTCCCTCTAATTGCTTCATTTGCTTCTGTATCTCCTCCTCAAGGACTTGGGCATCTTCATATAGCTTAGATAGGTCAATCTTAATATTGAATTTATCCGCAAAATATGAGAGACCGGTGGCAGCTGCTCTGGGATCCGCTAAGGATGGATTAGCGTAGGGAAGAATTGCTGTGGCTGGGTAAGATCTATAGGAGAACTCATTCATCATTATCGCAAGTGGGCCTAGAACCAAGTAATGATCATTCAATAGATTATCCATTACATCCCTCCTCGTGGTTATTATTTTCACCCCACTCTCGTCGTTAGGATTCCTTAGGGATGCATCGAGGCCGCCAAATAGAATCACGTTCTTAAATTTAGACATGATTACCCACTTAGCTAATTCCTTGGATGCAGAGAATAATTGCTTGTCAGGTATTCCATAATTAAATGCAGCAATAGTAATTCCATTGCTTGGGCAGTGATATATATCGCCTGGAGATGAGAGTTGCCCCTTCATGTATGAAGTGTAGGGCATGGCTATTCCCATAAATCCAATCCTATTGCAATTCATAGATGACACCAAGTGACGCACAGCTAAGTAACCCACTAATCCCACTCCATGAAATCCAGTGATAAAGAAGTCAGTGTTCAGTATTGGCTCATTTAGAATTATATTAGGCATTAGGGACCTCCTCTTCCAGCCTTTTTAATCTACTGACCACATTTAACAATGAATTTATCTCGGCATCTGCATCAATCATATCTAGGGGGGAACCATCCACGAGGCAAGTGAAGTTATACAGGGATGCCTCGCTATCTGGGTACCGGCGAAAACAAGTGGGGCAAACATAGTATGAGGAATCATGAAGCGACGCAATTACATGCTCTAATTTTCTCCGTGTTTCCCTGATTATCCACTTAATGAATTTATTTATTATCTTATTATCTATACTCCAACGCATTTCCTGCATTGCCCCATATTCTAGCGTTTCCTTTCCTCTCGCAACTAATCTGACGCTATCCAATAGATGAAGCACCCGACGAACCTCCACAGCATTGACCCCCAACGTAGATGCTATTTTCTCGTCAGGCATGGCCTCGCCCTTGCTTAGCAACGTGTTTATTATGGCCACAGCTAGCTTTCCGAGCTCTGGATTATCATACTCTATGGTTATTCTCCTATACACGTACTCCGTGACCATGCTCACTAATTGCTGCTGCATCGCCGAGACCCAAGGCCATACTTTAAAAAGTTGAGCCAAAATGGCTTTAGCAGGAACCTGTTTTCGCTAACTTCACTATATTATCTAGGAACTGATTCAGCTTGCCTTCTATGTATCCCTCTATTATTCGCTGACCCACGGCAGCCATTATACCACTCATGCTGAGATCGGCATCATACGATATCTCGCCGTTGCCTATCGTCGCCGTTATATTAGAGTCAAGGGTAGTTCCTGGACCCTTACTGCGTAGCCTTAATTTAATCGACTTATTGGATTCATCTATTTGGGTAATACTTATTGATGTATTGAAGTCCCCACGCACTGGCCCCATATGCACGAACAACTTCATTTCGTAGTCCTGCCCATTCTTCTTAACCTCCTTAACGTCAGGAACACATTTAATAACGTCATCAAGCCGCCCAATAATTAATTTCCACATGTCTTCCGGACCTATATCTATGGGTCGTTTACCAACTAGCTTCATGATTGATATTAGCTCGATTTTTGAATTTAAATTTTCCCCGTCGCAACACAGAATTAATTTTCCTTGAACTTCATGGAAACATTTTAATAAAGTAAGGCAATGAATCCCAATAATGATATGCTCAACAATAAATGATAATGGCGAATTAGAAATATTCTCAAAGGCTGATTACATAGTGTTAATGGATGGCGGAAAGATAATCCATAAAGAGAAGAACCCAGCCCTAGAAGCCAAAGAAAAGAGACCAACAGTAGCAAAAAGATGTTTGGAGCTAGGGGCTGACACGGTCATAGCTCCACATGGCTCTCTCTGCCTCCCCTCATACACGATACTGAATGGCAAAGTGAAAAGAATATATATAGCAAGGAGAGGCGAGAAGTTAAGCGAGGCAATGGTATGGCCGGTCAATATGGGCGAGATCGCTTATTCATCATTCCTAGCAACATGGGAACGATTAGCCCACTTAACCAATAAATCAACGCCGAGAGCGTAAATAATGATTCTTTTCACCACGCTTTAGAGTTTATAGCGATAATTCTTACTTATTAGGGAGCACCCATCATTTTCGCAAAATCATACAATACAGGGGGCTTCCAATAAAGCATTGCGCGTTCCCTTAATATTCCAATTATCCATATGACTAAGAAAGCAATATCGAATAGATACCCTATTATCTTGAATATAATGAACAAAAATGGAACAAAAAATGTTGCCAATGATAATATTCCCAAAATTACATCAATCACTATTATTACTAGTCCGAAGGTTATGCTTAAGTAGGACCAATGCTTCACGTAATTGGAGTTTGGTTTTATTATTATTCCTAATATGCCGCCTACTAGTGGTATTATCCAAGCTATGAGCGCCCATGTATGTTCCTCATTATCTATTTGAGACATAATTTCCTGAAAGAAGTGTCTTATATAAAGTTTTCCTAATTTACTTAATCTATATGTTTTTCAGTAATGAATAATTAATCAATTAATTTATTTATGCCGTGCATTGACTGTGAGCT
>LOBW01000052.1 GCA_001516585.1 Thermocladium sp. ECH_B | reverse complement strand
AACTCCCCAACAATACAGGGAAGCGGCGGATAAGGCATCAATACAGTTAAGTGGGGAACCTGAGGCCATTGGAGGCATTGAGGACAAGACCATTCAAGGCAGGAATGGGGAGATCCGGATAAGGATATATAGGCCACTTAATCAAAGGCCGCCTCATAAAGTCGTGATTTATTACCATGGAGGCGGCTTCGTGTTTGGAAGCATAGAGACCCATGATAATGTGAATAGGCTCCTCGCTAATTTGTCGGGGAGGGCCGTGGTTTCCGTGAATTATAGGCTAGCGCCTGAGAATAAGTTCCCAGCCGCAGTTGAGGATGCATTTGATGCGGCTAAGTGGGTGGTGAGTAATGGGGAATCCATTGGGTTAGACTCCAATAAGGTCGTCGTGGCCGGCGATAGCGCTGGCGGCAACTTAGCGACCGTAGTGAATATAATGGCTAGGGATGCTGGTGAAAACTTCATAGAGCGCCAAGTGCTGTTTTATCCATCAACCCACATGCTAGATAATTCACCATCAATTCATGAGTATGGGGAGGGGTTCTTCTTAACTATGGATCAAATGAGGTGGTTTGGACAGCAATACTTGAGGGACGTGAGGGATGCGGTTAATCCCTATGCTTCACCTATGTTAGCTGATTTGAGCGGCTTATCGCCGGCCCTAGTGGTCACGGCTGAGTATGATCCATTACGTGACCAAGGCGAAATATATGCACATAGGCTTAGGGCAAGCGGTGTCAAAGCAACCCTAACGAGGTTTGGCGGAGTCATTCATGGATTCATAAGCTTCTATAGGTACATATATGCCGGGCGAGACGCCATAGCTATGGCGGCTGGCTTCATCAAGCAGTAATGGCTCAATCTATATATTGATTATATACCTCACTATTCCCCTGGGCTCCACGTTCCTATAAATGATGAGTTCCTTATGGCTACCAAACGAGAGGAGCGTCATCTGGAGGAAATCCTTGATCCCAGCCACATCAACGCTTATCTTATAGCTAACGGGCTCCGGCGCCGCAACAGTATGAGGCTCAACCTCGTTCTCAGTCATTATTGGCAGCATTAGTTTTGCAAGCGGCCAGGGAATTGGGTTACCGTACTGATCGCTATCGTACCTATAGGCGTAAAGCTTCTCTATGGTTTTTCGGCCGAATTTTAATTCCTCTATCTTCTTCGCTATCCTCTCCGTTCCATCCTCATTAAGCATTATTGCCAAGTAGGTCAATTCATGTATTGCGAAGAACCTCATGTAAGGCACCTCAAAGCTCTGCACGCTATGTGATCCTATATCCTCATAAATCACAGGTACATCCTTTATATACTCTAACTGGCTAGACACATAAATCACCCAATGATTGATAATGGATCCAGGGCCTCCCGATATATCCATGCATTAATGGAGCGACTAATTCATTATTATATAAAGGTTTTCCCGCAAATTAACTCGTGGAAAGAAAGGGATTAATGCATATTGATGAGCGGGCCCTACTTTCATAATTGGATCTCCACTTTATGTGGAGGCGCCTTAAAGCCTATCTTGCGATGAGTGCCGTCGCAGAACGGTTTATTATTTGATCCACCGCACCTGCATAATGCGTGCTTCATTTCCCCATTTACTTTGACGAGGTTAGGCCCATTCTCNATGCCTTCTATTATTATGGAAACAACCATGCCTGTACCAAGATCACGCCAGTTAAAAAAGGTATCGCAGTTCCCCATGTTTTTCGCTTAACTTATTATGGTGGTGCCGCTTCGTCCCTCTAATATGCTGCGTAATTCGCCGAGCCTTCCTATATATGCTGCCTTACCGCTTTTCTCCACGAAATTAATGGCAGCAAGAACTTTCGGACCCATGTTCCCCGGCGGAAACTCGCCCTTCTCGTATAGCGACCTTAGTGCCACGACATCGATTCGGCTTAGCTTTCTTTGAGCGGGTTTCCCGAAGTCGGTGTAGATTCCATCTACATCGGTGAGTATCACAAATGCATCCGCCGCTATGGTTGCAGCCAATAATTGGCTGGCCAAATCCTTATCTATGACCGCCTCAACCCCTCTTAATTGAGAACCGCCAGTGACGGGTACTCCTCCTCCGCCAGTTGATATCACTATGTATCCTTCATCCATTAGTTGAATAATGGGTTTCACCTCTATTATTGAGACGGGCATGGGGGAAGGAACCACTCGACGCATTCCTCCACGTGGATCCGGCTTGAATCTCCAACCCCTTAATTGAGATAACTTGACGGCCTCCTCCTCACTATAAATTGGGCCAACGAACTTAGTTGGATTATTGAAGGCGGGGTCCTCCTCATTAACGTATGCCCTGGTAACCACTGTAATGGTCTTCTTTGGAATGCGTCGAGCCACTGCCTCATTATCTATGGCGGTCGCTAATAAGTAGCCGAGCCAGCCCTGCGTCGCTGCTCCATGCATGTCAAGCGTTAACGGTAATCCACACTCGGCTAAAGCACCTACTTGGGGGCCATTGCCGTGGGTGACTAAGACGTCGTAACCCATCTCCACAGCATCCATTACATCCCTGGCTGCCTCCTTAACTCTTTCCCACTGCTCATCCGGTGAACCAACCCTGGCGCCGCTTGTGGAGAATGCATTGCCCCCTAGGGCTATTACCATCCTCACTTGAACATTATTGAAGCCAGCGTTTAAAAGCATTCCCTATGGGGAGAGCCGTTTAAGAACTAATGGTAGCAGTAACCAGCCGTGCTCCACAATGCCTAGGCTACCCCTGGAGGCATTGACTTCATTAAATGATGAGAACCCATCGCTCGCCGTACCCGCGCTTAACATGAATGGAACTGGATCACCGCTGTGCGACTTCAATTTCCAGGGAGTAGCGTGATCGCTGGTAACCAATATGGCAGTATCATTAAGGGAGAGCCTTTGGATGTAGTACTTATCAATGGCCTCTATCTCAGCTACTTTCCGCTTGAAATCACCATCATGCCCAGGCTCATCAGGTCCCTTTAAGTGAACATACGCTACATCAACGCGCTTCAACAACTGCATGGTTGCGTCTAGTCGCTCCATTAGTATTTCATCCTTGGAGCCAATATATTTTGAGACCGGGGCCGAATCCATGCCTAGCGCAATGGCTATGCCGCGCTCGACAGGCATCTCGGTGACCGCCCCAAAGCTTAATCCAAAGACCTCTCTTATTGGCTTTACGTGGGGCACCTCGTGGCCGGCATCCCTCATGAGAATTACGTTGCCGGGCAACTTGCCTTCCCCAGTCCTCTTCTTATTGACCTCATGATTGGCCAGCACTTGTATGGCCTTCTCCATGAACTCATTAGCTAGGCGAGCCGTCCTTCTGGCTTCCTCAGAGGAATCAAGGGCCTCTATTAAGGGCAGCTTAGTTCCTGGATTGGGAACCGCGACCGATATCTTTCCTTGCCTAACATAGCCCGGATCATTATTGCTGACAAACCCACTTAGCTTGTTTTGGGATCCAATTATCACCACGGCCCTGTGGCCAATGGTTGGTATAACCCTCGCATAGCCCTCCCCGCCGCCTAACTCCATGCCATCCACGGCCCTCGCTAACTCGGCGGCCTCCTCGCTTGTTAGATTTCTGCCAACCCTCCTATCAATTATGTTCCTAGATGAATCTATTGTGGCGAAGTTGGCCCTAAACGCGNCTTCATAGTTATCCCTTATCTTGTAACCAGCCCCCAATGCCTCAAGAGGCCCTCGCCCAGTATAGTACTTATCGGGGTCGTATCCCAGTATGGACATGACCGCTGCATCGCTCTCGGGCGCGATTCCTTTGCCTATTGGGTAATGCATTCCCATGATTGATGACTTAGCCAATGCATCAAGCCCAGGCTTATTGGCCGCCATGTATGGAGTGGGGGGATTGCTTGGATCATCCGCAGCCCCATCAAGAACCAAGAAAAGTAGTTTCCTCATGGTACTCATATGGGTGGATCCAGTTTATAAATATGATTAACTCAATTATGAGGCAATTCCATCGCTGACCCCCTCCCAGCCCTGAGGGGGCTTACCATCTTTTCTATTACTCGCCCCGAAAACTTGGCTTGCGCCTCTCCAGGAAGGCGGAGACTCCTTCCTGGGAATCGCTTGTTGAGAACACAACGGCAAATCCCTCGGCCTCTGCGCTTAATCCATTCCTTAATGATTCATCCAGCGACTCATTCACTAACCTCTTCGCCAGCATTAATCCAACGGGCGGCCGCTCCGCGAGCTTTGAGGCAAGTAATTCGGTTTCTTCTTGGAGCTTATCAATATGCACCGCCTTATTTACTAGGCCTATCTCGGCTGCCTCGCGTCCAGTAATTGTGTCGCCGGTCAATATCAATTCCTTTGCCTTGCCAATCCCAATTAATCTGGCCAATCTCTGCGTGCCCCCAGCCCCAGGAATTATGCCGAGAGTTATCTCGGGTAGCCCCAGAACAGCATCATCAGCAGCTATGCGTATATCACATGCTAGGGCCAGCTCCAGTCCACCACCTAATGCATGGCCGTGTATTGATGCTATGACGGGTTTTGGAAGCATTTCTATCCTATTATAAAGCCCTTGAAGCCTATTGCTGAAAATTAGTGCATCGCTCGGCTTTAGTCCCTTGAATATAGATATATCTGCGCCAGCGCAGAATGATTTTCCATTGCCCCTGATCACGACTACCCTCGCCAAGTCGCTTGGCATCTTCTCTATCTCACCAATAACGTTCTCCAAGTCCTCAATTACTTGAGGCGATAATGCATTCCTCTTCTCCGGCCTATTCAATTCCACCCATGCAATCGGCGGATTAACCCTAAGGATGACTGTTCCGAGCTTCTTCTCATAAGGATGAGGATAGAACCCCAGCCCCGTCTTAACGCCTAATCTGCCTTGCGAAATCATTCGTTGAAGCAATGAATCCGGCTGAAACGCATCGTGATGAGACGCAGCGAGGAGATCATTTAACTCCTTCACCACCATATCGATGCCGAACTCATCCGCGTACTCCAGTATTCCCTTCGGCATATTGAATCCGAGCCTCATTGTCTTATCAATATCATCCCTGGTAGCTATGCCCTCCCTCAATAACCACGCTGCCTCATTTATAGGTGAAGCCAGCAGCCTAACCACGTTAATGCTTTGCCCAGCATCCCTCGGAATATCTGCTCTGGCATACTTGCCTGGGGCTGGGTATGAGTAGAATCCTTTGCCTGCCTTTAAACCGATCTCCTTCGCCCTCACCTTCTCCCCAATCAGATTACAGGGAATCCTATTCACTCCCCTGGCCGCCATGGCTTTAGCTATGAAATCCATTACATCTATTCCAACGAAGTCCATTAATTCGAAGATACCCATTGGAAAACCAAGAACATGCCTAGCAGCGCTATCTATTGCTTGTATCGTGGCTTCCCCTCTCTCAACCATGAAGCACGCCGAGTCCGCTAATCTGAGAAACACCCTATTGGCGATGAAGCCCGGCACATCCTTATTCACAACGACAGGTTCCTTACCCATTCTCTTCGCAAGGCTTAGAGTAGCATCAAGGGTTTCACGGCTTGTCTTATCCCCCATCACCACCTCCACTAGCTTCATTATGGGGGGCGGATTAAAGAAGTGCATCCCAATAACTGCTTGCGGCCTCGAGGTGAAACTAGCTATTTCACTTATGGGAAGTGAGGAGGTATTTGTCGCAAGTATTGCATGAGGAGGCGCATGCTTATCCGCCTCCATGAATATTTGCCGCTTCACATCTATATCCTCAAAAGCCGCCTCTATCATGAAGTCGGCGACTCTCACAGCCTCCGATATATCCAGCGTAGCATGAATCCTGGCCAGAACCTGGTTAGGGTCTTCCCTTAATTGCCCCTTCTCATGAAGTTTCTCGAGGCTCCACTTAATGTTATCGATGGCTCGTGATAATATTTGTTGATTGATGTCCCTCAGATAAACCTCGAAGCCGGCTATTGCCGAGACCTCGGCAATTCCATGACCCATGGTGCCGGCGCCCATGACAGCTATGGTTTTAATATTCATAGTCGATCAAAATCATCGAAATATTTAAGCATTACCATGGAGAAATATAGTAGCAGGGGGCGGATTCGAACCGCCGACCACGGGGTTATGAGCCCCGCAGGATACCAGGCTTCCCCACCCTGCTGATCGATGTCTTGTCACAATTAATTTAAAAATTTTTCCCTACCCACATTCCCCTTTAAGGGATTCACTTCGTGATGCTTATTAGCCTGATCTCGCTGTTTCCATGAGTTATTTCATTGGCTTTAGATAGAATTGAGTCCTGCATGCCGGCCGGCGCCTCGAGCTCCAGCAATAAGTTGCCCTCCGAGTCATACGTTTCCTTCACCACCCTCCCCATATGCATTACATGCGACTTAACTTTCTGGGCATACTCGGCGGGAACTTTTAACTCGAAAACAGCCACAGCAACCTTTATTGGTAGCGATCGCTGAAGCGACTTTATAACGTCATTAACCTGCTCCTCCACTGGTTTGAACGGATCAATAGTCACATCGGCCTGCTGCATGGCTAACTCAACCCTCTGCGGCGGAACTGGTGCTCTTGTTCGTGTATCTATGCAGTTCCTGCTTATCCACTCCACTATTTGCCGCCTCTTCTCGTCAAGCAATTTCTTCCGCTGCTCAGCTGTCAGTGGCACTTCCCCATTTCTTATCATTAGCTCAGCGACTCTGCGTGAATCCGTGGTGCCGAAGACCTTCTTCAATGAACTCTCGGACGCACGAAGCCCCCTCCTGGAGTCCTTATATATAGTATCGCTTATCAGAACCTTATCTATGCTCACCGGTTTTCCAAGCTTCATATCGAGCGCGGCATCTGGATCAACCAGTATCTCGAAGTGCTCTCCCTTGGATTCATACTTTATCACAATGGCTTTCCCCATAGCTTGATTAGGCTAGTCCTCAAATAAAAACATTTATCCCCTATTTAGAGCCATGAATGCGAAGCTCTAGGGACCTAGTTATTGCTTACCCTCATCAACGACCACGACCTGCTTAACCGATATGGGAGTTATCCTACTTATTACATTATCTATTACCTTAATTACCCGCGCACGTTCGGCTGGGTCAAGGCCCGCCGGTTGCGGCAATGGCTTCGGTTCAGCAAGCTTCTCAGGCAAGGCGCTCCCCGGCGCGAAATGGAAGTTCGCGCTTCTCCCAATCACCAGTAAACCATATGACCCATTCACATAAAGTATTGAGGGAGGCGGCGTAATTACCTTGCTGATCAACATAAGCGCTTCCCGAAGCATGCCAATCTCCTTGCTCATATTATCAAGGAAGAGCCTCATATGCTCCAAATAGCTTGATCTAGTCACGGCGAAGACAACATCGACCCCATCGATATCTATAATTGGCGCCTCAGTGCCTTGAACCAAGTTAGCCTTTATTTTCTTTTCCTTAAATACATCCAGCACTGAATTCAAGTTCCCGATATTGATATTGAATTGATTAACCAAGAGACCACTCCATGCCTCAACATAGCTGGATAACTTAGAGAATAAGTTCCTTAGTTCATTGGGATTCATGTTAGTGGTTATTATCATGGGCCTGATTTCCTCTCGTCTAGCCTAGTCCTTGGAAATATAACTATTCTAGAGGGCACTCCGCTCATGGATAGGTACATTACGTTGATGTCCCCCATATTCATTTTAAGGAGTGCATTCACCTCATCCCTAATTATAGTTAATTTCTTGTGCTCTAATCTATAGAAGTTCAGTGATTCCTGTACATAGAAGGCATAACTATCTGGGTTAGAATCCATCACTAAGACGGGGAATCCTTGCCCGATCTTGCCTCCTAACTCTATTGTTCTATATCTAATAGTATTGGGTGAACTAATTGTTCCCGATATTGACTTATGCAATTCACTTAATTCATTTATTCTATCCTCGATTTGCCTTATTTGCCGCTCTATTTTATCGCTGAGTTCCCTTAATGTGGTATAATTAATGGCCTTCTCAGGCTCATCGCTCTTGAATTCACGCCGAACACTCATGGTAAAATCACCACCTTAGGCTTATTGCCTCCGACCAATACCATTATGAATCCAGCCGAGTTAATGCCATTTATCTTGCCGATAACCCCCTTGATCTTCTCCAATTGCTCTATTATCTTGGTTATTTCATTCATTATATCGCTGAGCCTCCCCTTCAGATGAAGCGAGGCAGGTATTATCAACACCTCAAAATCCCCGCTAATCGATAATGATCTATATCCCACGCTCCTCACCGTGGCGACGCGTTGAAGCTTTCTCTCGAAATTTGAGTTATTATCCTCCCTCACCATTAATGACTCTAACTCCACCTTAACACTATGAAGCGACTCCAATTCACTATCTATCTCCTGTAATACAGTCGAGGCCTTGTATAGCCTAATGAACATTCATTTCACTATTATATTCACAGTCTAATAAATATTTTGCATCCCCAGCCTTATAAATTAAACCAATAATGAAGGGGCTAGCCATTAATTATCGAAAACAAAGGGGCAATACTGCCCCCTTAAAAGCGAAATTTACCGATCCCTAAATAGTATAAATATTCAATTTTTTCCGGGCAAAAAATGCCCTAAAGGTATTTTCTGCTTAGGTAATTTATTAGGTAATCCGGGTTATATGATTCTCCAAATGATTTCTTAAGAAGCGTTTTTGGATCATAAGTTGCTCCATATCTATGAATCTTCTCGCGTAGCCAGGCCTTTAAACCATCAAACTTGAGCTCTGCAACTTCATCAAGTAGTTTTCCGGCGAAGTGACCCACCATGGCTGCCACTAAATTGCCCAGGGTGTATGTTGGGAAGTATCCTATGGATCCCTGGCTCCAATGAATGTCCTGCAGCACTCCCTCGGCATCATTGGATGGATGAATCCCGAGGTACTCCTCCATTTTTCTATTCCAGAGCTCCGGCAAATCGCTTACCTTTATCTCGCCTGTTAACATTAACTTCTCTAGCTCATACCTAACCGCTATATGCATGTTATATGTTACCTCATCAGCATCAACCCTAATTAGGCTGGGCTTAACAGTATTGAAGTAAATATATAGATCGCTCGGCGAATAGGCGTTGAGAAAACCTAGGTGCTTTTTCATTATTGGGTACATTGCCTCAACAAATGGCTTACTACGACCAACTATGTTCTCCCAGAATCTGGATTGGGACTCATGGATGCCCATTGATGCACCATCGAATATTGGAGTCATGGCGAGGGACTCATCAAGCTGCAGCTCATAAAGCGCGTGCCCACCCTCGTGTATTGCCGAGAATAGAACACGCTTGAAATCTATGCCCTCATATCTAACTGTTATCCTCACGTCCCTGGGGCCGAGCCCTATCGTGAATGGATGGGGGGAAACATCCACCCTGAACCTATTGAAATCATAACCCATCGTCCTTAATATATCATTTATCATGGCCTCGGCGGGGCCCCGTTCATACTTCACGTCCTCAAGTGGACTATGGGGCGGCATTTTCTGTCTATTTATTATGCTCCTCAAGCTGGGAACTAGTTTGGAGAAAATGGCATCCGCATCGGCTACAGTGAATCCCTCCTCATATAAATCTAGTAACGCATTATATGGATGCTTCTCATAACCCAGTTTCTCCGCAACTTGCCTCGATAATTCTATTATTTTTTCAAGCCTAGGCCTAAAGAGGGAGAAATTAGACTTTTCCCGAGCCTCACGCCACGCAACGGTGGCTTCCTGAGTCGTTACAGTTATTTCCTCTAATAACTTCGGTGGTATCTTGGTATTGTACTTTATTTCCCGCTTAAGCACCCGCACCACTCCCCTCTCATAATCATTTAGCTCCGCCCCCTCGGCTTTCTCCACTAATGCTATAAATGATGGATCAGTAATGAATTTCTGGCTAAGGAGACTTAATTGGGCAATCGCTATGCTTCTGTGCTCTATGCCTTGGGGCGGCATGTATGTTTGTACGTCCCAGTCCATTAATGCCGATGCGTGTCGCAGGGCCCAGATCTGTTTATACCTATCCAGGATCTCCCTTATCGTGGGGTTCTCGAAAACCATATGCAAAAATCAAGTCCACATTTTAATGTTTTATGGTGTTGCGTAAACCTTGCATAACAAACGCTAAGCCTACCATTTAGAGCGGGGAGGGACCTATGTTGAGCAGGGGCTTAGCGAATTTCATTCCCGTGCTTAATCAATATATCCCTCATCTTGATCGCATCGATTTCTATTAACGGCGTCTCGCTTATTATTGTTATGGATAGAGCCCTCTTACCCAGCTCCACTGCAAGGGGTTCGAATGGCGGGGTCTCTGCATCCATGGGTTCATGTTCATCCACCCATTTCCCATTCCTGAATTTAACGCAGGTGAAGTGAGTGTGCAGTTCATCCTTTGGAAAGGCATCCATCCATTTGTCAAGTATTTCCGCGTAATTAATTGAACCGCCGTTGCGGGCATACACATGACCCCAATCAATTACGACAGTGACTAAATCACTCGATAATTCCTTAACTAGGTTAATTGTTTCATCAAGAGAACCAAATTGTGAGTCCCTGGCCATTACTTCCAGCCCCAGCTTCGCTTTGATGTCATTATCATTCATCCACTTAATTAATTCGCTTACCTCGCTTTTAACCTTGTTAAAACAACCCTCGTGACCTAGTTTCCCATAATATGCTGGATGAAAAACGACGACTTTGGCACTCATTGCATCGCCGCGCTCAAGGGATTCCTTTAACCTGGATATGCTAGCATTAACTTTGCTCGCCTCATCGCTGCATAGATTAATGAAGTATGGGGCATGAATCGACAACCTAACCCCAGCCTCCTCAGCTATTTTCCCCACCTCCTCGGCCGCCTCAATGCTCATACGTACTCCTTGAACGAACTCAACTTCCATGGCGTTTAACCCGATTTCACGAACGTACCTAACCGCATCCATGGTGCCGGCATTCCTTTTTCTTTGCCTCAATGTTATTGGAATTCCGGCTGGACCTATATGGACTCCAGCCATTTTGCAACGCTAATCATTATCCCAGCCGCGTTAAAAATAATTCCCTTTATCCTAATTTCTGGAATTCCAGCCCTAAGCCTCATGGAGGGTCATTAATGAATAATGAAAATCACGCTCTTACAGAACAGAACCGATTATTGAGTGAATTGAGGCATCCCTATAACAATTGCTATTAGATCCAGCCCCTCCACTTCATGGCTTGGTATATCCTGTCCAATGCATCTATATATGCGGCATCCCTTATCGTAGCGCCATTCATTTTCTGCCATCTATCGTAGACCCTATTGAATGCGTTGGTTATCATGAAGTCAAGTTTCTTTTTGGTTTCCTCCTCATCCCATATGAACCATTGCAGATTCTCGACCCACTCCAAGTAGCTCATGACGACTCCACCAGCATTTACCCCTATGTCTGGGAACACATATATGCCCCTCTTGTATAGCATCTCCTCTGCATCCGATGTTACGGGTCCATTGGCGGCTTCCATTATTAGCTTTGCCTTCACTGCATTGGCATTTGAGTAATTAATTACTCCCTCCACTGCCGCTGGAACCAGTATATCCACGTTCAGGGTCAGCAATTCATCCATTCCTATCTTCCTGGTGCCGGGGCCCGTGTAATTAACCACTGTTCCCGTCTTCCTCTCCACCGCCTTCACCTCATCCGGATTAAATCCATTGGAGTTATATATTGCACCCCCTATATCGCCGATTGCAACGACTTTAGCACCCATCTCCGTCAGGAAGTGGCTTAACCAGTAACCGACATTGCCGAACCCTTGCACTGCAACCGTGGCGCCCTCAATGCCCTTAAGGAATTTGCGGGCCGCATTACGAGTCCAGAGCGCCGCTCCATAGCCTGTTGAGTACTCCCTCACCGGGTTGCCCCATAGCTGCACCGGCTTGGCTGTGAACGTCGCCGGCACATTTCTACCCATCATCTTGCTGTACTCATCAACCATCCAAGCCATTATCTGGGGATTAGTGTTTAAGTCGGGGGCCGGGATATCTATGTCGGGGCCGATGAATTGAACCAAGGCTCGGGCATAGCCTCTGCTGACGGCTTCAAGCTCCTCCTTCGACACCTTGCTTGGGTCTATCCTTATGGCTCCCTTGGCTCCGCCATATGGTAANCCATTAAGGCTGTTCTTGAGCGTCATTANTGTGGCGAGCGCCATGTCGTCCTCCAGCGTAACCTCTGGGTGGAACCTTATACCGCCCTTATACGGACCAAGCGCATTATTATGCTGAACCCTATAGCCCTCGAGGAACATCATAGCTCCATTTATCTTGATCGGTATTGATATGGCTACTATTCTCTGGGGTCTAGATAGGTAATCCAGCAATTGTTTTTCCAGTTTCCCCATCTCAATTGCCCTCCTCAGTATTGTTAAAGTATCCTGGAGGAACTCGGAATGAATTGGTGCACCAAATATAGTGCTCATTTGCTATTACCGTAAATTAATCCTATATAGTTATTTATAAATATTGCTTATGTAAACTAATATAAAAAAATAGTATAACTTCAAGCAGAAGCACCTGTCTGGAGCAGGATCCAATAGAAGCCATAGTAGTGGACTTAAGATGCGGAGCAAATCTTACTTAATTCAATAATAGAAATATTTATTAGAGCAATAAGGAACCCGCGCATATGGAGTACTCTATTCTCGGCAATGACTTGCAATTAGTGAAGGTTATAATGGGGG
>LOBW01000051.1 GCA_001516585.1 Thermocladium sp. ECH_B | reverse complement strand
TTTCGTTTACGGAAACGTTAACTATACTGGTCTTCCCAACCCTTTTCATTCCTAAAACTACTATCCATGTTTTTCTTTGTATGCTATCTTTTATCATTTCAATTTCTTTTTCCCTATCGTACAAATCCTTTCTGTTTTCTTTGGGCCTAACGTCAAATAACATTATTACGCCGCCGTAATAATTACGCCGCCGTAATATAAAAGTCTTTGGGTTTATCAGTGTGAGACATCCCCACAACCCTAAAGGGTTAAAAAAAGACCCCTTATTAACAAACCTCGCCAACACGTTCACCAAACGCTTCACAACAGAGAAAACGCCCTCAACAACCCTACCAAAACGATGCATTGCCCCAAGCCCTAGGCCCAAGCGCCCTCCGCCCCAACACATCCCTGACGGACACCCCACACTCCTCGCAACAGAATTTCACCCTAATCAGTTTATACCACTCTGAGACAAGAAAAAATCCTCGAATCATACGCCATCCGCACCCTTCTCACCTTCACGCCCTTCATCGCAACTCTAACAAGCCTTCTCAACACCTCACCATAATGAACTTTCCCAGATGTTACATGGATACGATCTGCTTTGTCTTGGTGTTGGCGGCGAAGCGTATCTTTAGATAACTCTTCTTCACCTTCCACACCTTTCTCATCCACCCACCATTGTGTTTTATGCCCAATGAATCTGCTAGGCTTACGGTTGTGGATTTGAAAAGTTTCTTCGATTTATGTTTGTTTATTCTGCATATTGTGGTGTAGTCTGGTGCTTGTAGTCCTTACGTATTTTGCGAGTGCTCTGATGAAGCCTTCTAGTTGTCTGTATGGTGTGGTGGAGGATTCTGATGAGGCCTAGCAGCATGATGGGTGAGTTTGGATGGTATGGTTCGCCTACTTTGCCTTTTTAGTTGTTTATTCTTTTCCGTTTATGGTTGAGGAGTCGAGGAGGATTTCGCCCCTCCTAACAAGCGCATCAGTACTTGCTCCAGCCTTTATCAGAGGTCACATTCTACGCCTCACTGTATAAATAGAAGAAGAGGCTTGAACTAAAAACTTCACACTGCACGCTTAAGTCATGCAACACAGCACTCTTTAGGAAAAGTTTTTAAGTGGTGGGTGTGAATGGGGGTTATAGGTTATGATAGATATAGGCAGAGAACTGCAAGTGGTGTTGAATACAGGCAAGATCGCGATTGGGAGCAATCGTGCAATTAAATCAATAATAAATGGCAGCGCTAAGCTAGCAATATTAGCCGCCAATGCGCCTGCACAGGTAAGGCAGGAAGTGGAGTACTATGCTAAACTGAATCAAACCCCAATATTCATCTATCCGGGCTCGAGTTGGGAGCTCGGCGCCGCCATGCGTAAGCCTTATAAGGTGGCCCTGCTAGCAGTGCTTGAGCCTGGCGAAAGCAATATACTTGAGTTAATAAGGTGATTAATGAATGCCCAACATAGTTATAACAGAGGAGGAGTTGAGGTATGCGGCATTGTTTGAGAGCATAACCGGCATAACGCCGCGAGATACTATAATAGATGATAAGTATAACAGGGTCATATTCATCGTTGATAAGAACTTCGCTCCATTGGCTGTCGGCAAGAATGGCATAAATATCAGGAGATTAAGGGAGCATTTGGGCAAGGATGCGGAGGTCGTGGAGTACGGCGAGGCTCCGGAGGACTTCATTAGGAATGCATTGTATCCCGCAAAGATAAACAGCATCAAGATAACTAAGTTGCCGAGTGATGGCAAGGTAGCCATAGTAACGGTTTCCGAGGAGGAGAAGGCCGTTGCCATAGGCAAGAACGGCAAGAACATAAATAGGGCGATTCTATTAGCCAAGAGATACTTCGATATAGAATCAATTAAATTAACTTAAGCCCAGCCCAATCATCTATGCGAGATGGGATTTAAATATCAATAAATTAGAGGCAAGGCTTGCGTTCTAAGGCTTAGGAATAATAATTAATCGGTTAATGCTTATAAAGTTAGTAATGGGATTAGTTATATTATGGAGCATGTGGTTCAGCATGTGTTGACTGTGCTTCAATTTAATTCCGCCGTCAGCAAGGAGCACTCGATAAGGGTAAGGGATCTAGCCAGGTTAATTAATATGGGGGAGGACGAGTTGAGGAGAATAATAAATGACCTCAGCAGCAATGGGTATGTAGAGTTAATAGATGATGCAGTATTCCTCACGAGGAAAGGCATGATGAGGGTAATGAGTAAGTTCTCTTGATGAACGAACGGCATACCTCGCCCTTTAGGGCGGGGTATGGGCAAATCCTAGTGAACTCGGATTTGGGATAAATATATAATACTTTCTTCGCAATGCCTATATGTGGAAATGTAATAGGGCACTCATGGAATAAGGGCTAGACGCGTGAAAAATCGGTTTCATAGCCTTCACGTAGAGGCTCCATCATGAGGATGATGTAATTTACCATGGGATTGTTGAGTTAACTTATTAAACCGATTAAGCGTTACAAATACGTGGCTTTATCTGTTGCCTTGTTTTCATGGGAATATCCTTTCCTCGGCAGCGCCGTTACTGACCTGGGCTACTTGGTGGGCATTATGGCGAGCGGCCTTCGTTCGATGGGTTGGGATGTCTATGTCGTTGTTCCAAGCGATAGGGACAGCGATGACGAGTTATTCGGCATTAACCTGCTCAGGATAGGGCTAGATGTTAGGGATCACCCAAGCGTTGTGGCTTATGGCCTCTCCCTCCCCTCCCAAGTAATGCGTAAGTTGCCTTACTTGATCAGGAGGAAGATAGGGGTAATTCACGGATTTGAGTGGGGGGGATGCCTAATGGCTTACTCGTTTAAGGTGCTCCTGGGCGATGGTTCCAAGATGTTTTGCAGCGTTTTATCCACAGAGTACCAGAGGGGGGATCCACGCTCATCTAGCTTAAGCGCATCAATAGCTAGCGTTGAGGAGTATGTTTTCTCCAAGAGTGATTTATTGCTGGTCCACAGCAAGCAAGCTTATGAGTCGCTCCTATCTAATTACACTGTTAAGCAACCGTTACTAGCGACTCCGGACCTGCCCCTGGATAGGGTGCTGGAGGTGTATGTCAAGTGAGGGTTCTTCATTTATCATGGGAATACCCGCCCAATATAGTGGGTGGACTGGGTCGCCACGCGTATTACTTGACAACTGAATTGGCTAAGCTGGGCATTGATGTGAAGGTGATCACCATAAATTATGGATATGAGGATGTCGNGGAGGAAATCAACGGCGTAGACGTGATACGGGTGAATCCATTTAAGATAAAGATACTTGACTTCATTTCCTGGGTTCACTCATTCAATATGGAAATGNTTCACAAGGCATCAAGCATAATTGAGACATGGAAGCCAGATATAATTCACGTGCATGATTGGCTAACAGCGCCGAGCGGCGTAGCCATTAAGCACGCGGTGAGGACGCCCCTAATAGCTACCATTCATGCAACCGAGCACGGCAGGAGGGGCGGAATACGATCAATTGAGTCGAGGCACATACATGAATGGGAGTGGCTCATGGCGTTCGAAGCATGGAGGATAATAGTATGCAGTAATTATATGAGGGATGAAGTTATGAGAGTCCTCAATGCCCCGCCCAACAAGATAAGCATGATTCCCAACGGCGTCGCCAGCGAATTGCTTAACTTTAAGGTGGATTGGAGCAGGAAGCATCTATACGCCTCTGATTGGGAGAAAATAATAGTGTTCTTCGGGNGAATGGTTTATGAGAAGGGCCCCGATAAGGTGATAGAGGCGTTCAGGAAGGTGGTATCCAGGAGACAGGACGTTAAGCTAATCATGGCTGGTGATGGACCAATGCGCGAGTACCTNATGAATGCCTCGCGGGACCTCGGGGGTAAGGTGTACTTCGCCGGCCACTTGCCCGATAATGATCTATACAATGTCATAGGCATGTCCGATGTTGTTGTGCTCCCCAGCAGGTATGAGCCATTTGGGATAAGCGTTCTAGAGGGCATGTCGCTTGGGAAGGCAGTTATAGGGCCTAATCGCGGGGGCCCCGCCGAGATAATTCAGCACATGATTAATGGGGTCTCTGTGGATCCCGAGGACTCCGACTCCATAGCTTACTTCATTGATCTACTACTAAGCGATGAGGGGAAGCGTAGATATATTGGAAGCAATGCTAGGCAAACAATAATTAATAAGTATAGTTGGGGCTTAGTGGCGAAGGAGACAGTTGATCTCTATTCCCAAGTAATTGGGGAACGGAAGAGAACTATTTGGTGAATTAACCATCCTTATTTAGCGGCATGCGCCAATCTATCCCCACGGTCCTAAGCCCAATTCTGGGTATCGGCGGTAACCTACGCTTATGCTCCGTATTGATTACTCTCCTCCAGATCCTCATCACCGTCGAGATGGGTTTACCTGTGGCCTCGGCGGCTTCTTCAGGCGATAACCTTAGGTCGACCAATGCATGTAGGATCACATCCACATCATCATAGCTCACGCCGAGCTCTCCCTCCGCGGTTTGCCCCTCCCATAGCCTGGGACTGGAGGGCTTCATAGCTATGTCCTCCGGTATCCCCAGGAAAATGCCTAACCGCCTCACTTGCCCCTTATATAAATCGCCTATGGGAAGCAAGTCGCTTCCCCCATCGCCGTACTTAGTGAAGTACCCAATCAGTATCTCGCTCTTGTCCCCTGTCCCCGCCACCATCATGTTGAATCTATTGGCGAAGTAGTAAAGGATAGTCATTCGGATCCTGGGCAATATATTGCCGTTAGTCACTGTCTCCGACTCGGAGAAGATGGGTATTGATTTAGCCAGCGAATTGCGGATGTCATTTATTGGAACATAGTAGTACTGAATGCCCAGGGACTCGGCCAGCCTCTTCGCATCATCTATATCCACTTGCGGAGTCGTTGTGTATGGCATTATCACGCCAATGACATTGCTGGCTCCCAGCGCCTTCACCAGGAGCGCGGCTGTGACGCTTGAATCAACTCCTCCGCTTAATCCTATTACCGCCCCCTTGGCCCCCGCATCCCTTATATAGGATGAGATGAAGCTGGCGATTCTCTGGGATGCATATCCATAATCTATATTCAATAATTTCTCTATGTTTATCTCCATGAGGGAATCAAGCGGTCACTGCTTAAATTGATTTCCTTCCCTCCTAATCTGGCTTAATTTATCGATAATGGCCTTCAAGTCCTTATCGCTCAGCTTATTGAAGAGGGGATGCACGTTATTTATGTGCAGATTACTCAATGAATCGTGAATGATGCTCCATTTAATGGTGTTGGCGTCCACCCCAAGCATTGACCATAGCTCTCCCATCTTGCTCGGCATCACTGGGTAGAGAGCCACGCCCAGGGACTTAACCATGAGCAAGGCATTAGCCAACGCTCTTCTAGACTCGTCCCCCCTCATTTTCCAGGGCTGCAAATCATTCAGGTACTTATTGCCCAGCCTAGCCACCTCAACGGCCGATAATAATGCATCCCGCAGCTCCACGCCTTCATAATGCTTAGCGCTATCATCCAATAATTTCAATGCCTTCTCGACAACCTCATCCTCCATGGGCTCATCCGCGAATCCCTGCTTAGCGGCCAAGGTCAATACCCTATGTATGAAGTTGCCCACTACATCATTTAGTATTGAGTTAATTACCTCCGCGAATTGGCTCCAGGAGAAGTTGGAGTCCCTGTTCTCGGGCCTAGTCATCACAAGGAAGAACCTCCAATAATCGACGGGCAGCAATTTTATTGCCTCATCTATCCATATGCCTATTCCTTGGCTCTTGGAGNACTTCATGCCCTCATACAGCAAGTACTCCGTGGAGGATGTCGACCAAGGCAACACGTAAGGCTCTTGAGTGGCCATTAGAAGCGCGGGGAATAGTATTACGTGGAACGGTATATTGTCCTTACCGATGAAGAAGATAACCCTGGTCTCCGGATTCATCCAGTAATCCCTCCACTTTTCTCCTCCATTGAAGTACTCTATGACGGCGGATATGTATCCAAGCACCGCCTCAAACCAAACATATATGGTTTTTCCCTCTGCTCCAGGGAAGGGGGCCGGTATGCCCCACCTATTATCCCTAGTTATGGCGCGCGGCCGTAACCCCTCCCTAAGGAGGGATAGGCTCATTTGCTTGGCGTTGGGCGTCAAATTATTATTATTAATTACGTAATCCCTGACCTTATCCTCAAGCCTCCTTAAATCCAGGTACCAGTGCTTAGTGATGCGCCACTCGGGCTTAGTGCCGCATATGGCGCACCTGGGCTCTATTAATGATTTTGGCTCGAGCAGCCGCCCGCAATTCTCGCATTGATCCCCCCTGGCCTTATCGTAGCCGCAGAAGGGGCACTTACCTATTATGAATCTATCCGGCAAATATATCTTATCCCTGGGGCAATACGGCATCTCCTCATCCTTTGTTATGACATAGCCATTATTATAGACCTTCATGAAGAATCCCCTCACGAACTCCTTATGCGTCTCGCTCTCGGTCCTAGTATAATTATCAAAACTTATCTCCCACTCCCTGAATAATCCCTTTATTAATTCATGCATTTTATCGGTTAATTGCTTCGGCTCTATTCCCTGCTTTATCGCCTCCACCTCTATTGGCGTTCCATGCTCATCGCTGCCGCTCACGAATAGGACATCATCGCCCCTTAACCTGAGGTACCTAGCGAAGACATCGGCGGATAGAACGGAGCCAACCATATTTCCAAGGTGTGGAATGCTATATATGTAGGGCCACGCCGATGCCACTATCCATTTACGCCTTACCTCATTTCCATTAGGGTCCCGCACAACTCACTACATTATATTTATAAATTTAACGATATCCCGAAACGAAAATGGGGGGGGACCTCATTAAAATTTCATCCTGCGATGCATTGCACTGGAGGGAAGACCTAAAATCCCACTACATGCATTGGGTCATCACCTAATGATAGAGAGCGACAAGCCTAGCCCTTTAAGGGGGGAGGGGGTAGTTCACTATATAAGGTATAATTCACTATAGTATTATGGAAGCTATACCAAGAAAAGATTATGCCATAGATGGAATTGCGGCTCAATGAGTGATGAAGGGTACAGAAAGGCCATGGAGTTCTACAATTNCCTAATAACTATAACCAAGTGTACTTAGGGTGTTCTGACCTCCTCCCCGCCTTGAGGAGCGAGGTTTGCCGTTCGTTTATAAAATCTTGAGGGCACTATCGCTTATTTGCCTCTTCCCATTCCTCAACATATACCAGTAAGGAGAAGAGAACTCTTCAGGCTTGCCGTATTTCTCAGCTACATATTGCAGTGTTTTCTTTCTTTGCGCCTCATTGATCTTTTTCAATTAATCATTAGATATCTTCATTCCTTTCCCTCTTTTTCATATAACTATTTTATTATAACTGAGAGTTGAACACCATTTACTTTAACGTCCTTAAAACTCATATAACAAGTCATATAACAAAAACCGTTACGTCATATTTCTCTAAATGAAGAGTCTTCTTTCAAATTTATATAAAATAAGGGCTCGGGCCGGGACTTGAACCCGGGACCTACGGGTCCACAGTACTTCAGATATATAACAAAAACGAATGTTAATTGTTATATAAACACGGTGTTATGTACCCTTTTCATGTAACTGAACTATAAAACGTTTAAGGGGAAATAACAGTTAGCGTTTCAAAGCGTTAAACTCCCCAGTTTACCAATAGTCTCGTTCTTGCTTTAATAACGATATATAAATTCTCGTGACTAAACCCAACATGATTAACCCTAGAATTAATAACATGTTAAAAGTGACGTTGCTAATAATATTTGAGAAAAGCCCTGCATTACTAATGTTAGCGTACATAAATATAGCGGTTCCTAGTATTAACCCTATTGCATAAACTAACGTGTCTAGCCAATCAATTAAAGGCCTAATATAAGCAAAAATTAATATTAAAGCTAGAGGCATAACAACCAAAAAAGGACTTAACATTGTAAACTGCGCTGTATATTGTGAAGAAGGAGTTAATTGTTGTAATGCTCCATTAATGACTGTGATTAATAAAGATAGACACTCAATTAATAGATCAACTAACGGCTCTGCTAATCCTTCCACAAATGATTGAATGTATCTGCTTTCGTTATTTTCACTCATGCAATCTCCTCCTTATTTTTCAAGCAATACTCCCTGAACTTTTTTCACCATATTTTTGCCACTTACGGTAAATTAGCCCCCTCTTATATAGCTATGTCAAATAAACCAGCAGCTCCCCCTTCGGGATCCCTGTCTTTTCCTGTAAACGCTCTAAAGTAGCACAGCCATGAGATAAAATTATCAATATTTTCTCAGCATTCTGGAGTTTTTGCACAATATTTTGTCCTAAAAGTCCTCCTTAATAAACCTTAAGTAGGATCAAGGAACATGTAAATAGTCTTACAGTGCTACAAAAAGCAGCTTTCTAATTCTTACCCCTCAGGATTAGCAGATTTGTTAATACTGTATTCCGTTAACGTAAGAGTCAGATAATTCAATTAAAAAACTCGACATCTGGGTAGGATTAACTACCAAATAGAAGTCCGCCTGGACCATTTTTGGACCGCAGTATATGAACCACAGAGGTCCAGCATTAGAACCAGAGGACCGTATATAGTTGTTTTGAATTTTTTACGGTAAACTGGGGAGTTTATTGAATTTTTCTAACGGGAGTAGAAAACCTGGATCCAAAGATTAGCGCTAATAATGCTTACTTAACAATTTTTCAAAATCCAATAAGAAGTCGCTTTTCTAACTTTATGTATTGGGGACATATTTCGCAAAAGAATATAAGCATATATATGAAATATGAAATATGGCATCGGAAGAGGCAAAGAAGCTGCTGCTCTTAGTCTTAGAATTAGCAGGAGGGCATATAGAAACAGAAACAAGGATGCAGAAACTTGTTTTCTTAGTGAACCAAGAGGTCTTCCACTGGGTAAAATTTAAAGCAAGTAAATATGGTCCATACTCTGAGGAGTTAATGAAGGCTGTGGACAAATTAGAGAAGGAGGGAAAGCTAGTCTATATCTGGGATGATGATGGTGTGTTCAAATATTTTTTAACGGAAAAAGGTAAGGAGGATGCGAAAAAGTTATTAAGCCAATTGAAAGATAAGGATGAAGACAAATTGAAGAAAGCTATGGAAATTATCCAAAAGTATAAGGATAAACCACCCACCTATTTAGCAGCATATACTTACAAGTATTATCCTGAGTATGCAGAAAAGAGTATTATTAAGGATATCGTTGAAAGGTGGATCCGGTATTATCATCTTTAACCTTACATCCTTCCACTCTGTAAACGTGATCATAAGGGATACTAACTAGGATTCCATCCATATCTCTAATCACTACACTATGGGTAATGCCCTCCAGAGTCCCGCAATACTTATTTCCCTTATCGTCTACTATGCATAAGCATATACCGGGATCCTTTAAGATATTGAATAATCTGGATTCTATCTCGTCATTGGTATCGATGAAGGAAATCTTTAGTCTCTTATAGAATGGTCCAAAAGATAAAAAACGCATAAACCCTGCATAACGCAACGATAGAAAGAATGATATTATATAAACTCCAATTAGCGTAACACCTAGGGTTATAAAGCCCTTGTTTAGGGAGAGCAAGGCTGAGGTTATCAAGACTACTGCAATGAAGATTAATAAGAAGTATCTTTCTGCTAGGACTAGAGTTCCCTGGTATATTGCCTCCCATCTTAGGGGTTGGCTATCTATATCTAACGTGCTATGAACAGAACTCTCATATATGAACTCCTTTATTTTTTTGTTTCTCTTAATCATGAAATTACGGTAAATGAGGTATAATAGCGCTCCCAGTATAAAAAAGACAATAGCTATTATTTTTATAATATAGCCTGAATTGCTACCTGGTAGAAAAAGCAGAAGTTCTGAAATAATAAGGAAAAATAAGTATGATAAGGATAGTATATTGGCTACAGCATCTATATATTTTACTTCTATGAAGTAACGCACAGGAGCATATATTGTACCTATTAGCCTTAACGTACTGTTTTTCTTAGTTCTTTGTTGTATGAAGACGGTGATTAAATAGATCACGGTAGAAACCAATAAGGTTTCTAAGGTTGTCGTAATTTCCGTGGGAAGGGTAGGCATAAGATAATTGTGGGGCAGGGAAATTTAAATCATATAGAAGGGTTTCAAAGTAAATCCCTAATTTGTTAATAAAAAGGCAATAGGGGGAATATATCTGTAACATTTTTGCGTAACTACTCGTTATTTTTAATTACTTCTAATCCCCTTAAGGCTATTAAGTAAGCTGAGGCTGTATGCCTATCGAAACCCTTTTCCATCATCACCTTTTCATGCTCTTCAGAGTTTGTAGTACCCTTTGGATTAACTAGAATAACGTTGAAACCCAACCTAAGTGCTTTAATAACACCGTGGACTAACAACTGCTTCTTAGCAAAACGTGAAACCTTCCTATTACCGCTCTTACTCCTAGTAAACTTCCTCCTCTTAACTAGGAATAAATCCTCTAAAGCTACGTAATCAACACCAACCCGTGATAGGAAACTGAGAGCTTGTGAAAGAGCATTCAAACGTAAAGCCATAGCTTTCCCTTTAGGAAAACCGTGGGAAACAACCTCACTATACCACCACGTTTTGGTAGTAATAACTTTACCCTCCTTATTAACTACAACAACGTTCAACCTATCACTATTCAAATCAAAACCAGCAACCAAACCATAGCCATTAGGTTTTGGTGAAGAGAAGTACTTCAGATACAACCAGAGTGGTATTTGGAGGTGAATCATAGGGTAATGCTTGAAACTAATTACAGCACCATAACCCTCTACCTTATTACTCGCCAACTCTTCCAACTCATGAAGTAGTGGTAAGTACTCCTTTCCAAAATAAGCTTTTCCATAAATCCACTTACCCCACGGGTCTTTAGCTTTAACTTCAACGTGGTCATCCAAAACGTGAAATTTTATCCCCCTTTCCTTTATCGCTTTTATTCCCCCTACAAGCGATCCACTTCTTTCTAATCTCAACCTTGTTACCGTTATTCTCAACAATGGCTAAAGCTTGTTTATAAGCAGTTTCAGCATAGAATGCATAAGGGATAATATTATACAAGTCCTTGACAGCCTCATTTAGTGAAACTCCTCTTAAAGCTAGGTTAATTCCAGCCTTTACAGCCTTTGAGTAATAATAAGCAATTCTAGCTATCCTATCCAACTCATTAAACTCAACCCTACCATTTATAGTAACGAATTGGAAGTTTTCAAGAGCTTCCCTAGAACCAATTAGCTTACTTCTCATCATCTGGTAGGATAACAGTTACGATCACCTCTCTGTCTAATAAGCCCTTAATCTTCTCGTGAACACTCTTTGGGACGTATATTGCGTATTTTGGGTCTCCGTACTTGTCGTGACCCATTGAGAATATTTTTGAGTGAAATGTGACTTGAACCATGATTGATTATTTAAAGTAAAGTTTATAAGCTTTACTTACAAAAATTAATTAGAGGATGCCACTGTGAAGTCGATGAGCAGTCGCGAGGTGGAGGAAAGGCATCCAATGAGACTCCCCCATGTCGTGGCCGGGAGTCCATACTCCCTAACCTAGGCGTGGGGAGGAGAAGAGGAGTGATGAGGCCGAGTGATTAATAGTCATTAAAAGTGACTATTAGTCACGATGAAGGCCGAACTCTAAGGTACCATAAAGTCTGGTATCGGTACACTTACTAATCGTATTTACAATACCTTGTATAAGCTTTCCTTATCATACTGTAAATTATACGGTAAACTGGGGAGTTTATTCAGTTTATCTTAGGAATAATAGTTGTAATAATGATAATAGTAATGATAACTATGCGTTTTCATTGCTGCAAACAGCATTAATACTCCTGACAATATTGCTGAACTGTTTGCCAAGGGATTATCGTAAGAGAGTGCTAATGCAAATCTCCTCCACTTACCGTTTCTCTTTACGTAAATTCCCCTTTCCGTAAATACGTCTAAAAGCATGTGTGATGGGCCTACTAACAACCCGTCAAGAATAACGGAAAAGACAAAAAGAAAAGATGGAAAAACGAAATAAAGGACACCTATAGGGAGAGAAAGAAAAAGGCCCCATAAGATAGACCTATAAATAGATACGTAAATTCTCAATATGGTCTTAAGCTTAAAGTCTGTTATTGGCGGACCCGGTGGGATTTGAACCCACGGCCTACGGCTCCGGAGTTCATGTTGGTATGTTTGGTTTTGCCTAAGGCGGTATGCTTATGAATCCGTTTCGCATATCGTTGCCGGTGGGTGGGGCGGTTATTCGGCAATGGGGTGGCTTGCATGGACCCTGAGTTGATTAGGGTTGAGACCGTTCCTCAGGAGGTTAGGCGTAGGGTGTTCGGCTACGTCACTGGGGTCAAGGGCGTTAGGCCTAGCGACCTCGGCTACCATAAGACCTACATCTATAGAGTTAGGCGCGGCTTAACGCCGATCAGCGATGACCTGTTTAGGGCGCTGCTCAAATTCATCGACGTCGATGAGTACGCCAGGCTGGTTGGCTCGGCGCCGCCGCTAGTTGATGCTGCTCCCGACGACGTCATTCGCGTTGTTAAGAAGGCAATTGTGGACAAGTCCTTTAGGAACCTGCTATTCGACATGCTTAGGCAGGCCTTCGGCGACGAATTCCGCGAGTACAGGGCATCCTGGACTGTGAGGGAGGCTGA